>JBDTCO010000028.1:0-19122 GCA_039923495.1 Polyangia bacterium | reverse complement strand
CGCGCCGCCTCCAGCCCGATGGCAGCTACAAGCTCGTCGAGACCATCGGACCCGAGGTCCGCAGCCAGCAGGTCCTCGCCGATCTCGCGCGCCGCGCCAACGATCCGAAATCGGAGCCGCTCATCCGCCACGTTGCTGCGCCCGCGACGCCGGCTGCGCCCACGCCCGAGCCGGCGCGGCCCGCAGCAACAACGACCATCACGTAGTCGTCGCGACTACTTCTGCTCGACGGTGATGCGCCAGCCCGTATCCGTGCGCTGCTTGTCGACGACGCGCACGGCGCTCGGTGGCAGGAGCATCTCGGCCTCCTGCGGATAGGCGGAGAACCTCGAGACGTCGACGCCGCGTTTCACGCGCAGCACGAGGTCGACGGGAGCGCCCTCGCGTACGTTCTTCGACACGCTGGTGATGCCCTTGAGCTTCACCGTGTCACCGATGTTCCAGTCTGCGCCCCAGCTCTGCGTGCGATACGCCGTCCCCTTGACCTTCGGCAGGGTCTTGACCACCCCGCGCATCGCGCCGAGCAGCGGTGCCCAGTGACGCTTCTGCTTCGGGTCGTCGCTGCGTGACGCGCCGTTCGTCGCCGCCGAGCCGAAGCCCGTGTACGAGACGAGTGCCGCCGTCTGCAAGTTGGTGAGCCCGGCCGCGCGACCCTGCGCGAGGCGCTCCGCGCTCGGCACGCCGCCCATGCTCTCCTTGAGCAGGCGCTGCGCGCGCGGCGAGATCCGGAGGTCCGTGGCGATGCGCTTGGTCTCCGCAGCGCGCTGCTCGCGGCCCACCCGTCGCAGCATCGTGGCCACGTCCTTCGGAATGAGCGGCGACTCCGCAAGAGCGGCGCCGCTGGACAGCGCGACGAGAACGAGGGCAAGGCGAGCACAGGCGTTCACGTGCGCGATGAAGAGCAGCGATCGTGCCCAGATTGATGTCAGCGATTGCGGCACGTTGTGGGTCCCGTGGCGGGAGCGCGAGCCGGGGCCCGGTGACGACTGTCCCCAGCTACTCCATCGCACGAGGGATATCGATCGGCTGCATCAGCGTGTAGCTGATCGCCGACGGGATCAGCATCGGGTCGAGGCCCTTCCAGAAGATCAGCCAGTCCGGTGTGCGGACCATGCCGTCGGCCTGCTTCGTGTACCAGGCGGCGATGGGGTTCGCCGGCCGCGCGCGCCAGAAGAACGTCGGCTGCTCGTTGACCAGGCGACGCCACAGATCCGAGCCGATGCCCTCGCCCTGTGCCTCGTTGCCGACGGCGAACTTGGTGAGGTACGCGCCGAGCGGGGTCTGCTTGAGCACCGCGGCGCCGCGATAGTTCTCCTCGAGGTACACGGCGGACGGCTCGCGCTCGAAGAAGCCGTCATCGGGCGGACGACCGAACGCGGACGTGAGCAGCGCGCGCAGCCGGTCGCGATCGACGCCCTCGAATCGCTGGTGCAGCTGGATGACGGCGCCACGACGCAGGAGGGTGCCAGCGCCCTTGACGGTGAAGAGCTCGCGCAGCAGATCGAGCGGCGAGCCGATGGTCACGAGCAGCTTGTGCGCGACGGTGTTCAGCACGAGCTGGCGCGACTGCGCGAGCATCGCACGCTCCTTGCGCGAGAGCTCCTTGCTCTGCCAGAGCGCGTCGTACTCGTTGGTGAGATCGACGTTGGGGATGAGCGTGCCACCCTGGCGCAGGCCGCCCGGACGGTGCAGGAAGATGAGCTTGCGCGTCTGCAGCGCGGTGAGCAGCGCCGCGAGCCGGGCGAAGCGCTCCTCGATGTGCACGTGCGTGAGCGGGCCCTCGGGCATCTCGCGCACCATCGTGATGATCGGGATCTTCTCCGCGCGCGTCGCCTGGATGGCGGCCTGCGCGAGCTCCTGGCCATCGCTCTCGAGGATGACCGAGGCGACGCCCGCGCTGTCGAGCCGGCGCTTGATGCGGGTCGCGTGCTCCTGCGCTTCCTTCGAGTCGAACAGGCCGAGCAGCACGACCGGGAAGAGGCCGAGCGTCGCGAGGAAGCGCAGGTCGAGCGTCACGGCCTCGGTGGCGTGGCGCGCGACGTTCGCGTCGACGGAGATCGCGGCGAAGCGCTCCTTCGGCTCCGCGCGGAAGAGCGAGAGGTAAAAGTCCGCCTCGGAGCGCCGTCCGAGGCTCTCGAGAAAGCGCAGCACCGCATCGACCGGCTCCACGTCACGCCCCCTTGAAGAGGCGCGCGAACATCTGCTGGGCGGCGACGAGGTCGGCGATGGGCACGGACTCGTCGGGCGAGTGGGCGAGCGCGATGTCGCCGGGGCCGATGACGACGGCGTCGATGCCGGCCGCCGGCAGGAGCGCCGCCTCGGTCCAGAAGCCGAGGTCGAGCAGGGGCCGCTCCCCGAGCAGCGACGAGAACCACGCGGGGTCGCGCGTCTCGAACGGTGGGTTGGCCATGAGCCACGTTGCCCGTGCGCTGGGCACCACCTCCCGGATGATGGCCTCGAGCTTGCGCTGCGTCGCGGGAACGTCCGTGCCAGGCGGTGGTCGCAGCGACACCGTGAGCGTGGCCTGCGAGGCGATGACGTTGAACGCGACCCCGCCATCGAGCTTCGCCACGTTGAGGCACATCCCGGTGAAGCCGTCGGGGCCGACGTTGCGCTGGCCGCGGCCCCAGTCGTCGAGCCGAGTCGCGAGGCGAGCGAGATCGCCGAGCGGGCTCGGTAGTGTGTCCGCGAACGAAGAGTGACCGCCGGGGCCATTCGCGGTGACCTCGAGCGAGAGGATGCCTCGGTGCCGCGTGCCGTAGCGCAGCGACGTGGGCTCGCACACGATGGCGCGCTCGACCCCCGCCAAGGTGCCGCGCTCGACGAGCGTGCGCATGCAGTGGTTGTCGAGCTCCTCGTCACCGGAGAACAGCACCGCGGTGTCGCGCGGTCGTGCCTCCTCGAGCGCGCACAGGATCGCCGCGATCGCGCCCTTCGTGTCGGCGCTGCCCAGACCGACGAGGCGATCTCCATCGATGCGCGCGACGAACGGATCGCCGCTCCATCCGCGGTTGGGCGGCACGGTGTCGAGGTGCGCGTTGACGAGCAGCGACGGCCTCCCCCAGCGTGCGAGCACCGCGGCGCTCGTGACCTTGCCGTGCGGCACCTCGATCACTTCGAGGGAGTCGGGCGCATGACGCGCGAGGTCCTGCTCCAGCGCGGCGGCCATGGCGGGCTCGCCGGTCCCGGGGTTGTCGGTGCGCATCGCGATGAGGCGCGACAGGCGCTGCACGAGCTCGGTACTCATCGCTTGCCTCCATGGATCACGGTCAGGTGCTTGACGGACGATGGTGATGCCGGCACGCCGCCCTTGCGCGGATCGGCGGCGGCCTCGAGCTCGTCGCCGCTGCGCAGGATGACCTGCACAGCCGGCGCGAACGAGCTCGTCGGCATGCGCACGATCTTGTGGCCGCGCTTCGCGAGCGCGCGCGTCACGTCCTCGGGGATGTCGCCCTCGACGCGGAGCCGCTCGGGCCTCCATTGCGCGTACACGCGGGGCGTCGCCACCGCGGTCTCGGCATCGGCGCCCTCGTCGATCACCGCGACGACGGCCTGCAGCGTCGACGCGACGATCGTCGGACCGCCGGAGCCTCCCGCGCACATCACGACCTGGCCATCCTTCACGACGAGCAGCGGGCTCATGCTCGATGCGGGGCGCTTCCCCGGCGCGATCGAGTTGGCCTCGGCCCCGACGAGCCCGAAGCCATTGGGCTTCCCCGGCGCAGACGCGAAGTCGTCCATCTGGTCGTTGAGGATGATGCCCGAGCGCGGCGTCTCGAGGCGCGAGCCGAGCTCGAGGTTCACCGTCGTGGTCAGGGCGACCGCGTTGCCCTCGGAGTCGATGACACAGACGTGCGTCGTGCCATGATCGTGCGCGGGATCGGCCGTCGCCCCCTTTTCGGTGGCGGTGCCGTACTGCTCGAGCTGGAGCACCGTGTCATCGGAGAAGCGCTTCACGAGCTCCTTGGCGTATGCGGGTGACGCGAGCTTCGCCGTCGGGACAGGGAAGAACGCGGGGTCGCCCATCCAGCGCGCGCGATCGGCGAACGCGTGCGTGAGCGCCTCCGCGACCCGGTGGAGGTACTGCGACGAGTCGAGCGAACCACGCGGCAGCGCGGGCAGCGCGTCGAGGAACTGGATGGCCTCGATCGTCGTGAGGCCACCTGCGGGCGGTGGCGCAGTGACGATCTCGCGGCCTCGAAACTGGCCCATCAGCGGGTCGCGCCACAGCGGCCTGTACGCGTCGAGATCCGCGGTGGTGAGGATGCCGCCGTGAGAACGCACCGTCTGCACGATCTCTGCAGCGATGGCGCCCTCGTAGATCGCATCGTGGCCGCTCTTGCCGTAGCGCACGAGCGTGTCCGCGAGGTGCGGACGCACGACCTTCGTCGTGGTCGTCGCCGGCTTGCCGCCCGGCATCATCCAGCGACGCAGCGGATCATCGGCGTCGAGCGTCGGTGCGATCCTGGCGATGGCGGCGGCGAGGCGGCGTGTCGGATAGAAGCCGCGCGCGAGGCGTGCAGCCGGGGCCGCGTCCTTTGCGAGAGAGAGCTTGCCGTAGGCGTCGTGCAGCATGGCGAGGCCCGCTGACTCCGCCGGCACAGCGACGGCGAGGCCGCCGACGATCGACCGCGCGGGGTGTTGCGCGTCAGGCACGGGATCGTGCGCGTACATGTCGCGCGTCGCTGCGGCCGGCGCGACCTCGCGGAAGTCGAGCACCTTCGCCTGCTTCGACTTCGCATCCCACAGGACGGCGAAGCCACCGCCGCCGAGCCCGGAACCCGACGGCGAGACGACGCCGAGCGCGAGCGCCGTGGCGATCGCGGCGTCCGCTGCGCTGCCCCCTTGTGCGAGCACCTCGGCGCCGGCGGCCGACGCATCCGGCGTGTCGGACGCCACCGCACCGTGCGCGAGAGGTGCGTACAGCGGTGCCGGGTTGGCGGCGAGTGCAGGCGATGCGCAGCAGAACGCAGTGACGAGTGTGCAGCCGATCGCAGTGGCGACAACAAAACGAGCATCAAAGGTCGGGCTTCGCATGGAGTCCAAATGCTTAGCTGAAGCGCGACCGTCTCTACAAGCGCGCGCCATTGCGCGTCCTTTTCCCGGCCTGTTACTATGACGGGCCCCGATCCCCGCGCAGACGTGCACCATCGTCACTCGGGAAGACACGGCGCGGCGGTGGGGAGCACATGGACAGCGGTAAACGGAGCGAGATGCGACAGCCCATCACCCTGAAGATCAAGTTCAAGAGCGCGAGCCTCGATCAGTTCATCGAGCGTTACTCGGTCGATGTCAGCAAAGGTGGCATCTTCATCCGCACGAAGGAGCCGCTCGCCATCGGCACGCAGCTCAAGTTCGAGTTCCAGCTCCAGGACTCGTCCTCGCTGATCTCCGGTGAGGGCACCGTCGTGTGGACGCGCGAGCACGACCCTGCCCGGGCGGGTGTCGCGCCCGGCATGGGCGTGCGCTTCGACAAGCTCGCCACCGCGAGCGGCACGGTCCTCGACACGATCCTCGTGGAAAAGACGCGCCGCGGCGAGGCGCAGGTCGAGTCGCGCTTCGACGCCGGCGTGCGCGCCAACGCGTCCGCTTCGGGCATCGTCGCGACGCGGAAGCCGAGCGACTTCGAGGCCGCCGACTCGCGCGCGGGCACGCCGCTGCCGAAGCCGTCGCCCGGCTTCGAGGGCGCTGAAGAAGAGTTCCGCGAGGAATCGACGCGCGTGATGCAGGACGACATCGTCCAGCGCCTCGCGGAGAAGACACGCGACAAGCCCGCCTCACGCGACGAAGCCTTCAGCGACGAGCCCACGCGCGCGCGCTCCGCGGAGGAGATCGACGAGCTCGTGCGCGGATCGCACGCGAGCGTCCCGTCCATCGACTCTGCCGTCCGTGAGCCGAAGCCCGCGGCCATCGCCGACGTCGTGCCGCCCTTCGTCACACCAGCACCGGTCTCGTCGGCGCCGCCGCCTGCGGTTGCGCCTCTCACGCCGCCGCCCGCGGCCAACGACGTCGTCGCGCCGGTCGTCGCTGCTGCGCAGCCGCTCTCGGACGCAAAGCCGACGTCGGCTGCAGAGACGTATCGCGAGGAGCGCCCGCCCACGCGCGCGAAGTCGTCGTCGGGCGGTCTCGGGCTCCTGCTCGGAATCGGCGTCCTCGGAGCCGCAGCCATCTCCTACTTTGTGATGCGTGACAAGGCACCGCCGCAGGCCACGGTGCCGGCAGTGGTCGCGGCTCCCGTTGCCGAGACGCCACCAGTCGCGCCGGCGAAGCCGGTCGCGCCGCCGGTACCGGTCGGCGCCACGGTCGAGGTCACCTCCGAGCCTGCGGGCGCGACGATCTTGCTCGATGGTACGGCGCAGCCCGGCGTCACCCCGACGAAGCTCACTGGCCTCGACGACAAGAAGACCTACGACGTCACTCTGTCGCTCAAGGGCTATCGCGACTGGAAGGGCAAGCTCTCGCCCGAAAAGGACGTGAAGCTCGAGACGACGCTCACCGCCAACGAGAAGGTCGTCGAGGTGACGAGCACGCCGTCGGGCGCCGACGTGATGCTCGATGGCAAGAAGGTCGGCCGCACGCCGTTCACGATCCACAAGCTCGACGTGGCCGCTCCGCACAAGCTCGCGTTGCACCATGCTGGCTTTGCGCCAGCCGAGGTCACCGTTGCTGCGACGGATGCGTGGGAGCAAAAGGGCGATGGTCGCGACGTGCTCGCGGTCACCGTGCCGCTCACCGCCGAAGCGGCGAAGCCCAGGACGAGCTCGGCGCCGAAGCACGCGCCCGTCGCGAAGCCCGCTGCTGCCGTGCCGGCCTTGAAGCTCCCCGAGCCGCCGCCGACCGACACGACTGCACCTGTGGAGAAGCCTGTGCCGGAGAAGCCCGTGGTGGAGAAGCCCGCGGTGGAGAAGCCGGTCGAGAAGCCTGCGCCAGAGAAGCCTGTCGAGAAGAAGCCGGTCGACGACGATCGATCCATCAAGACGCCGGCGTTCATGAAGGACAAGCCGGCAGACTCGACGGGTGAGGGTGCTGAGGCAAAGTAGCGTCTGGCTGCTCGCTGCAGGCCTCGCGGCCTGCACGCCGAGTGTGCCAGCGCCCGTCGCTGCGCCGCCTGTTGCCGCACCGCAGCCGGACATGGCGACGCCGCCGGCATACGTGCCTCTCGACATCGCGAGGCTCGACGTGCACACGCACATCCAGCCCGGAGCGATGCAGCGTGCGAAGGCGCTCATGGCCAGGCACGGGACGCGCTGGTTCGTGAACCTCTCGGGGGGCGCGATCGGCGATGGTCTCGAGCAGGAGCTCGCGGAGGCAAAGGCGGTGGGTAACGTGACCGTCTTCTGCAACCCGGCGTTCGAGGAGGTCGCGAAGGGGCCGGGCTACGGCAAGCGCATCGCGAAGGGCATCGCCGCTGCGTACAAGGCCGGTGCGCGCGGCGTGAAGATCTACAAGGGGCTCGGCCTCGGCATCCCCGACGCTGCGGGCAACCCCATCGGCGTCGATGATCCAGGCCTCGATCCGATCTTCGAGATGGCGGGCAAGCTGCACATGCCGGTCGCGATCCACACGGGTGATCCGAAGGCGTTCTGGAAGCCGCCGACGCCGGACAACGAGCGCTACGACGAGCTGTCCGCGCATCCGCGGTGGAGCTTCTATGGCTTCCCGCTGTCGTGGGAGCAGCTCTACGCGGCGTTCGAGCGCCGCGTCGCCCGCCACCCGAAGACGATCTTCATCGGCGTGCACTTCGGCAACGACCCCGAGGATCCGGCGCGCGTTGCGCAGATGCTCGACGCTCACAAGAACCTCTACATCGACCTCGCCGCGCGCATCCCCGAGATCGGCCGCACCGACGCGAACCACGATCCCGCGCGCATGCGCGCGTTCTTCGAGAAGTACCAGGACCGGATCCTGTGGGGCACCGACACGGGGGTCGGCACCGAGCCGGACTCGCTGATGTTCGGCTCGACCGGTAAAGAGCCACAGACCCGGAAGGACGAGCAGCGCTTCTTCGATGGCTGCTTCCGGTGGCTCGAGACCAACGACAAGAACATCCCCACACCGACGCCGATCCAGGGCCGCTGGAACATCGACGGCATCGGGCTCTCGCGTCCCATCCTCGAGAAGGTCTACTGGAAGAACGGCGCCAAGCTGCTCGGCCTCCCGGACCCCGCGCCGTGAGCGACGAGCGCAGGCGACACGAACGCTTCACGCTGCAGAGCCAGGTGGCGGTCACGTTCGTCGACGTGGTCCATCAGCTGCGCGTCATCAACGCGAGCGGCTCGGGCCTGTTCCTCGAGGTCGACGATCTCGACGAGGTCTCGGAGTTCAAGCCGGGCGCCGAGGTGAACGTGCGCCTCTTCGACGAGTCGCTCGGCGAGGACTCCGACGTGCTCGTGATGGCCGAGGTCGTGCGCGTCGTCCACGGCGAGGGCCTCGTCGCCACCGGCCTCGCGCTCCGCTTCACCGATATCGGCGAAGAAGATCGCTCGCGCCTCGACAGGCTCCTCGCGCGCATCGGCGCGCCGACGCAGGCCGCCTAGCTCACCTGCCAGATCGCGAACGCGTAGGTCTCGGCGCGTTCGCGGAGCGAGTCGAAGCGGCCCGACTTGCCGCCGTGCCCGGCGCCCATGTTGATCTTGAGCAGCAGGAGGTTCCGGTCGGTCTTCGTCGCGCGGAGCTTCGCGGCCCACTTCGTGGGCTCCCAGTAGGTGACGCGCGGATCGGTGAGACCGCCGGTGATGAGCATCGGCGGGTAGTCTTGCGCGACGACGTTGTCGTACGGCGAGTAGCTGCGAAGCAGATCGAACGCCGCGGCGTCCACGACCGGGTTGCCCCACTCCGGCCACTCGCCGGGCGTGAGCGGGAGGCTCTCGTCCTGCATCGTGTTGAGCACGTCGACGAACGGCACGTCGGCGATGACGGCGCCCCACAGCGCCGGATCGGTGTTGGCCACGACGCCCATGAGCTCGCCGCCCGCGGACCCGCCGTTGATGGCGATGCGACCTTCGCTCGTGAGCTTCTGGGCGATGAGGCCCTTGGCCACGTCGGAGAAGTCGTGGAACGTGTTCCAGCGCTGCGTCGCCTTGCCCTGCAGGTACCAGTCGTAGCCGAGGTCGTCGCCGCCACGGATGTGCGCGATGGCGAACGCCCAGCCACGATCGAGGAGACTGAGGCGGCCGCTCGAGAAGCTCGGCGGCACCGCGTGGCCGTATGCGCCGTACGCGTAGAGAAACAGCTTGCCGCTGCCGTCCTTCGGATACCCCTTCTTGTAGACGACCGAGACGGGCAGCTGCTTGCCATCGCGCGAGGGAACGTGAATCCGCTCCGTCGCGTAGAGGCTTGCGTCGTACCCCGACGGGACCTCCTGCACTTTTCGCAACGTGAGCTCCGCGCGGCAAGGATCGTAATCGTACACCGTCGGTGGCGTGACCATCGACGAGTAGCTCATGCGGTACGATGCGGGATCGAACTCGGGGTTGTTGGACAGGCCCGCGGTGTAGCTCGCCTCCGGGAAGGCGACGCGCGACTCCGTGCCATCGTAGGTGCGCAGCCGCACCTGGTCGAGGCCGCCGACGCGCTCCTCGATGACGAGGTGCCGCTCGAAGCTGTGGATGCCGCGCAGGTAGACCTCGGCGGAGCCGGCGAGCACCGTGGTCCACACGCCGGGCGTCGTCGGATCGGCGGACGCGACGCGGAAGTTCACGTGCTCGTCGTTGGTGAGGATCCACAGCTTGTCGTGCGCGCTGTCGACCGAGTACTGCCGTTCGACCTTGCGAGGCGAGACGACCAGGAGCGGAGCGGCCACGTCGCTCGCGGGCAGTAGATGGATCTCGGTGGTCTGGTTGTCGCCGGTCTCGATGGTGATGAAGCGACGATCCTGGGTCTCGCCGACGCCGATCTGAAAGCCGTCGTCGGCCTCCTGGTACAGCGTACGGTCTGTCGCCGGGTCGGTGCCGAGCGTGTGCACGAGCGCCTTGAACGTGCGCCACTGCTCATTGACGACGCAGTACACGAGGCTCTTTCCGTCGGCAGACCACGCGACGCCGCCGTTGGTGACGGTGCTGATCGTCTCGAGATCGGTGCCCGTCGAGAGCTCGCGGATGCGCAGCGTGTAGCGCTCCGCGCCGCTGTCATCGGCGGACCACGCGAGCAGGGTGCCATCGGGGGAGACGGCTGCGACGGCGAGCGCGAAGTACTCCTTGCCGTCTGCCTCCTTCGGCTCGTCGAGCACGACCTGGTCGGTGCCGCCGGCGACCGGCCTGCGCCAGTGCACGGGGTACTGACCACCGGTGACGTACGCGACCCAGTAGAGCCAATCGCCGTCCTTCTGCGGGACGCTCGAGTCGT
Organism: Polyangia bacterium; assembly: GCA_039923495.1. GTDB lineage: Bacteria > Myxococcota_A > Polyangia > Palsa-1104 > Palsa-1104 > JBDTCO01. Next base: position 8,778 of record JBDTCO010000028.1, on the reverse strand, counting down.
CTTCCTTGATGCGACCCTTCATCTCCTCGAAGAGCGTGTCGACGAGCGCCTCGTGCGGCTTCATCGCGGCGTCGCGATACGCGTTCTCCGCCTTCACGTAGGCGAGGATGTCCGCGTCGTCGACCGTCGGATACTTCTCGTCCTTCAGCCAGTGGTACGGATCGTCGATGGTGTGGCCATGTGCGGTCGTCTCGTGCGAACGACGCGCAGCAACGGGGGGTGAAGGTAGATCGGCGGGAATTCTGGGTGCGGTCAAGGCGGCCTCGACGGGGCGGGAGAGGAGGCGTCCAGTGTCCCACGGCCGGACGACTGCCGAACAAGGCTTCGTCTCGCCCGTCGCCCGGTTTCGGCCGAGCCCGATCGGCGATCGTGTGGGCGTGTGATAGCGCGGGTCGACGAACGCGTTTGGCCTCTCTATAGTCGCGCGCATGCCGCGTCCCATCCGCAAGATCCTCATCGCCAACCGTGGCGAGATCGCCGTGCGCGTGATGCGTGCGTGTCGTGATCTCGGCATCGCGACCGTCGCCGTGTACTCCGACGTCGATCGCGACGCGCTTCACGTCCGCACCGCCGACGAGGCCTATCCGATCGGTGCGGCACCGGCGCGCGAGAGCTACCTCGACATCGCCAAGGTGCTCGATGTGGCGAAGCGCAGCGGCGCCGATGCGATCCACCCCGGCTACGGCTTCCTCTCGGAGAAGGCGGAGTTCGCCCGAGCATGCGACGCGGCCGGCGTCATCTTCATCGGGCCACCGGCGGACGCGATCGACGCGATGGGCGACAAGACGCGCGCTCGCAAGAAGATGATCGACGCGGGCGTCCCCGTCGTCCCTGGCGACAATGGTCCTGGCATCGGCGGCAGCGGCCGCGGCTTCCCGACGGCGCAGCTCGCGCTCGAGAGCGCCCGCAAGGTCGGCCTGCCGGTCATGTTGAAGGCCTCGGCTGGTGGTGGCGGCAAGGGGATGCGACTCGTCGACGACGAGACGAAGTTCATCGCGGCCTACGAGGGTGCCCAGCGCGAGGCGAAGAGCGCCTTCGGCGACGACGCGGTGTACCTCGAGAAGGCCGTGCTGCGGCCCCGCCACGTCGAGATCCAGGTGTTCGCGGACTCGTACGGTAACTGCGTCTACCTCTTCGAGCGCGACTGCTCGATCCAGCGTCGACACCAGAAGGTCATCGAGGAAGCACCGTCGCCCGCACTCGACGAGAAGATCCGCAAGGCGATGGGCGAGGTCGCGGTCAAGGCCGCGCTGGCGGTGAAGTACGTCGGCGCCGGCACGTGCGAGTTCCTGCTCGGCGAGGACCGCAGCTTCTACTTCCTCGAGATGAACACGCGCCTCCAGGTCGAGCACCCGATCACGGAGATGGTCACGCAGCTCGACCTCGTGCGCCTGCAGATCGCCGTCGCCAGCGGCGAGAAGCTCCCGTTCGAGCAGAAGGACCTCAAGCTGCACGGCGCGGCCATCGAGTGCCGCATCTATGCCGAGGATCCGCTGAAGTTCCTGCCGTCGCCGGGCACCATCACGCAGCTACGTCAGCCCGGCGGTCCGTACGTGCGCGACGACTCCGGCGTGTACGAGGGCGCCGAGATCTCCGTCCACTACGATCCGATGATCTCGAAGCTCGTCACCTGGGGCGCGACGCGTGGAGAAGCGCTCGACCGCATGCAGCGCGCGCTCGCCGAGTATCGCGTCGGCGGGATCCAGACGAACCTGGCGTTCCACCGTCGCGTCATGAAGAACGCGTCGTTTCGCGAGGGGCGCTACGACACGTCGTTCATCGAGCGCGAGAGGGCCGAGCTCCTGCGTCCGCTCGATGCCAGCGATGACGAGGCCGCGCTCGACGCAGTGCTCGCCGCGGTTGCCATCGACGCCGCGAGCCGCGTACCGCGCGTGGTCTCCGGTGCCGGCGCAGGGCAAGAGCGCACGGCGTGGCAGCGCAGTGACCTCGCAAAATAGCAGGCAGGCAGCGGAGGCGCGCAAACCAGCCGAGGGTGCATAGACCCGCGTTAATCGATCCGTCGACGTCGAGTTGCTGCATAATCGCCCCTGCTCATGGCCAACCCGATTCCGGCGCTTGCCGTCGACGACGATCCCGAGATGCGACGTGCGGTGTGTCGCATGCTCGAGAAGATGGGTTACGCGCCCACTCAGGCGAGCTCGGCCACCGAAGCGGTCGCACGACTGGCCGACCGGCAGTACGAGGTCGTCGTCACTGACCTCAAGATGCCGCCCGGCCCCGATGGCCTCGAGGTCGTGCGCGCCGTCCGCAAGCTGCAACCCACCGCAGCGGCCATCGTGCTCACGGGCAATGGCTCCGTCGCCGACTGCGTCGCCGCGATGCGCGCGGGCGCCAACGACTTCGTCACGAAGCCCTTCCACCCCGACGCGCTCGCCGAGGTCATCCGCCTCGCCGTCGACAACATGCGCATCCCGCGCGCGCCCGGCGCACCAAAGGTCGAAGGTCGCGTCCGTCAGCGCACCGCTGCGCCCGCCGCGACGCTGCTCGGCAACTCGCCGGCGATCCTCGAGCTGCTCGCACTCATCGAGCGCGTGGCACCGACTCCCGCCACGGTCCTCATCACCGGCGAGACGGGCACGGGCAAGGAGGTCGTCGCGCGCCTCCTCCACGGTGCCTCGCCGCGCTCGAGCGGTCCGTTCGTCGCGGTGAACTGCGGCGCGGTCCCCGAGAACCTCATCGAGAGCGAGCTGTTCGGCCACGCGCGCGGTGCCTTCACCGGCGCCGTCGAGCGTCGTCAGGGTCGCTTCGCGCAGGCCGATGGTGGCACGCTGTTCCTCGACGAAGTGGGCGAGCTTCCGCTGCATATGCAGGTACGCCTGCTTCGCGTGCTGCAGACGCGCGAGGTCGTCGCCGTCGGCGAGGCGAAGCCGCAGCACGTCGACATCCGCGTCGTCGCCGCCACGAATCGCGATCTGCCCGCGATGGTCGCTTCCGGTGCGTTTCGCGAGGACCTGTTCTATCGCCTCAATGTCGTGCACCTCGAGCTGCCGCCGCTACGGGTGCGCAAGGACGACATCAGCGCACTGTTCCGCACCTTCGTCGATCGCAGCGCGGCGCTCCTCGGTCGCAGCGTCGATATCGCGCCCGAGGTCTCCTCCGCGCTCTCGCAGTATCGCTGGCCCGGCAACGTGCGCGAGCTCGAAAACCTCGCCGAGCGCATGGTCATCCTCGATCGAACGGGAGTCCTCAGCCTCGATCAACTGCCGCGCGAGCTGAAGGCCGCACAGGCGCAGCTCGCGGCGGCCGAGATCCCCCCCGCCGAGATCCCCAGCATCGCGGAGACGGGCCTCGATCTCGAGCAGACCCTCGAGCAGACGGAGTGGCGCCTCATCGACGAGGCCCTGCGTCGCGCCGACGGGAACAAGGCACAGGCCGCGCGCCTGCTCGGCATCAACCGCACCACGCTGGTCGAGAAGCTGAAGCGCCGGCAGGCGGCGACATAGCGGCGTCAGGCGAATGACGCCGCGGCGGCCGGCGGTCGTCGGCGCGCTGACGCAGGCTCGTCCTGGCCGTCGCATCATCCTGGAACCAGCCGCGTTCCACGTTGGAACGTGGGATGCAGAAGCCTTCCGCATGTCCGCCAGCGTCGCACCGCTCCTCTCTGTTCTCCCGCACGCCACGCCAACCGTCGAAGGGACCTCGCCACGCGTCCTCGTCGTCGAGGATGACCTGCTCCTGTTGCGCGCGCTCGCGCGGCTCCTGCGTGCGAGCGGTTGCCAGGTGACGCAGGTCGGCTCGGGCCTCGTCGCCGCGCAGATGGCGAAGGTGCGCTGCTTCGACGTCGTGCTGACCGACCTCTCGATGCCGGAGATCAGCGGGCTCGAGGTCGCGGCCCGCATTCGCGAGGGCGACCCGTCGCTGTCCGTCGTCCTCATGACGGGTTCCCCCACGGTCGAGACCGCCGTGCGCGCGCTCGAGCTCGGTGCCCTGCGCTACCTCGTCAAGCCCATCGCCCCCGACCTCCTGCTCGCGACGATCAACGAGGCCGCGAAGCTCTCGCGCCAGCGTCGCGCGGGGCCGGCCACGCGCGCACCCGCGCAGCTCGGCGAGGAGTCGCTCGAGGATCGCTTCGCCGTCGCGCTCGACGGGCTGTGGATGGCGTACCAGCCGATCTACGACGGGAAAGGTGAGCTGCACGGCTACGAGGCGCTCGTGCGCAGCGACGAGCCGACACTCGCCAACGCGCTCCCGTTGCTGCAGGCCGCCGAACGCCTGCGTCGCGTGCACGACCTCGGGCGTCGGGTCCGTACGAGCGTGGCGGAGATGCTCGAGCGCTCGCCGGAGGGCCCGCGCGTGTTCGTGAACTTGCACCCGCTCGACCTGCTCGACGATGCGATGTTCGGCGCCGACGATCCGCTCGCGCGCCAGGCGAGCCGCGTCACGCTCGAGCTCACCGAGCGCGCTGCGCTCGAGGACATCCCGAACGGCGACTCGCGGATCCGTGCGCTTCGAGACCTCGGCTTCTGCATCGCCGTCGACGATCTCGGCGCGGGCTACGCAGGCCTCGCGACACTCGCGCAGCTCTCACCCGAGGTCGTCAAGCTCGACATGTCGCTCATGCGCAACCTCGACGTCGATGCGGTGAAGCAGAAGCTCGTGCGCATGGTCGCGGCCGTCTCGCACGACCTCGGCGCCACCGTCGTCGGCGAAGGCATCGAGACCGCCGGCGAGCGCGCCGCCGCTATCGAACTGGGCTGCGACCTCTTGCAGGGCTACCTGCTCGGGCGCCCATCGCGCATCGAGATGCTCAAGTCGCAGTGAGCAGCGCTTCGACCTCTGTGCGCGTGGGACAGCCGCGCCGGCCGAGATCGCGGCACTTGAGCGCTGCTGCGGCGCTGGCGTAGCGGAGCGCATCGCGATCACGCCTGCCGTCGAGCCACGCGACGACGAGCGCGCCGCGCAGCGTGTCGCCGCAGGCGGTCGTGTCGACGACATCCACCGGAAATGCCGGGAGCTCGACGAGCGCACCGTCGAGGCGGGCGACGAGGCCACGCGGGCCACGCGACTCCGCGCACAGGCCCGCCGTCGGCACGGCGAGGAGGCCACCGAACCGCTCGGCGATGCCCTCCGACAGGACGCACAGGTCCGCGAGCGCGACGAGCTCGCGAGCGCCGTCGGCATCTGCGACGAAGTCGAGGTCGATGGAGACGAGCATGCCGCGCGCCTTGGCCTCGCGCGCGAGCTCGAGCGAGGCCCGAAGGTACGTGCCGTCCACATGCAGAGCGCGCGACTCCGGCAGCGCGGGACGCGACGCGTGGCTGACGCCACCGTCTTCGACGACGGTGCGATCACCGTCGGACGCGACGAGGACGAGCGCGGTGCGCGAGCGCGCAGCGAGCGGGATCGCGAGCGACATCACGTGATCGTCGGCGAGTCCGCGCACGATCTCCGCGCCGACCGCGTCGTCGCCGATCGGTCCCAGGTAGGCGGCACGGGCGCCGAGGCGAGCGGCGGCGACGAGCGCGGTCGCGACCTGTCCACCACCGAGGCGATCACGACCGCGCGCGCGATCCTTGTCTCCGAGCGCGAGGCCCGGCGGCAGGCGCCAGACCTCGTCGATGGAAGCCTCACCGAAGCCGACCACGTCGTACGCGATCGGCATCAACGACCCGTGAGGAGGCGAGGACCGGTCTGCGTGCCGCCGCGGTGCAGCGTCCGTTGCAACACGATACCGCGACCCGCGCTGCGACCCGCCTCACCGGCAGAGCCATGATCGCGCCCGCGGTTGTACGACATGCGCACGTGGGGATGACGGCGGCGCAGGTAGCGCGAGAGCGCCGGATCGCCGACCCACACGAGCGCCTCGTCCTGCTCGCGGCGACGCTCCGCCTGCAGCTTTTCGTGGAAGCCGGCGATCACGCCGGCGAGGTAGCTCTGGCGTGCGCTGTCTCCATCGAGGCCCTCGTCGTGCTTGTACTCGCGATAGAGACGCTCCGCGGTGTGAGTGAGGAAGCCGTGCACGTAGCTCGCGAGCTCGACATTCTCGGGGGTGCCGCAGATCTCGAGCTGCGTGCCGCGCTTGCCCTCGTCTGCGCGCCACACGGGCACCCAGATGATCTCGACGAAGAAGAACGCCCCGAGCAGCGTGGCCAGGCGGCGTTCGCTCTCCGTGGTGCGCGCCTTCGGACGACCCAGGTGACGAAAGACATAGCGTCGCTGTGCCGCATCCGGCTTCACGAGCGCCTCGAGGTTGTGCTGCAGCATGAGGCGCTGCGCCGTGCGCATCGCGGACGCGGCCTCGTGCTCGTTGCCGCTCTGCGCGAGCGATAGCAGCTTCTCCACGCGCGAGATCAACTTCGCGGTCGGATCGTCGGTGGGCAGCGCTTCGGGCAGGCCGGCGGGACGGCCGTCGATGCCGAGGCGCTCGCACAGGCTGCGGAACGCGGGACCGTGGCCTTCGCCCGACAGCCCGAGGTTCTCCTCGACGTGCTGGTGCGCCATCTCGTGCTTCAGCACCTCGACCACGATGCCCCAGCCGTGTCGCAGCGCCGCGCGCGCGATCGCGATCGTGCGGTGCTCCGGCTGCCACTGCCCGAGGAACGACACCACGTCGGCGAGCAGGATCGCGGACGGACGTAGCGAGCCGCGAAAGTGCGACTGGTTCAGCTCGGCCCACGTGCGCCTGAGGGCATGCACGGTGAGCCGGTCGAGCTCGAGCTGGACGCTGTCCTCGGCGCGTGGTGACGACATCACGGGTGCTATAACATGCCGAGCAGGCCGCGCACTTCCGCGGCGCTCTTGCCGGCATAGCGCTCGTGGGCGAGCTGCGTAGAGGCGAACGAGCGCGTGACCATGCGGTCGATGTAGAGCATCCCCTCGAGGTGGTCGAACTCGTGCTGGAGGATCCGCGCGGGCCAGCCGGTGGCGCGCATCGTCTGTGGAGCGCCGTGCTCGTCGAGCCCCTCGACCTCGACCTCGTGAAAACGCTCGACCCAGCCGCTGTAGCCCTCGACGCTGAGGCAGCCCTCGAAGAAGCCCACCTTCTTGTCACCGATGGGGGTGAGCACGGGGTTCACGAACACCCTCGCGGGGACGGCGACGCGCTCGCGCTCGGTGCGCTCGAGCTCGCTGGCGTTGGCGATGTACTCGGGGCGATCCTCGAGCACGAACACGCGCAGGCCGATGCCGAGCTGCGGTGCGGCGAGGCCGACGCCGGGCGCGGCGCGCATCGCGTCGACCATGCGGCGGAAGAGCGCCTGATTCGAAGCGCTCCCGATGGTGGCGGGATCGAGCTCGACGGCGCGCTCGCGCAGGGTCGTGGTACCCGCCTGCACGACGACGGCGAGGCCGAGCGCGCGCGCGAGGTTGGCCTTCGCGCGCCACTCGAGCGTGCGGAAGAACGGCTCGCTGTGAAAGATGCGCGACTCGTAGAGCCGCCCGAGGAACGCGCGTCGACCTGCCGCGTAGACCTCGGGTGCGAGCGACACGTACTCGTCGGCGATCTGCCGCTCGTAGAGCGAGTAGCGACGCGGCTCCGAACCGACGATCGACATGTCGCAGTCGAGGAAGCACGCCTCGTCGTCATCGAGCGTGCCCGCGAGCTTGCCGTGCTGTGCGGTGAGCTCGATGAGGTGCGCGATGCGCTGAGCGTCGACGTCGAGGCCGAACGTGGAGACCGCATCCCTGGCCATCGCCGCGCTGCGTGCCTCGTTGTCGGCGTGACCCGCCTCGTAGACGGCGTCGTGGAAGAGCAGGGCGACGAACACCTCGCGCGGCTGCGTCCATCCGGGCCCGCGCATGATCGCGTCGAACCACTGTGCCGCTTCCACGAGGTGGCCGAACCCATGGTAGGCGCGCGGTGGCGTGGCGTAGCTGGTCTCGAGTAATTCCCAGAGCGCGTCGGGTAGCGTCAGGGGCGAAAGCGAGGCAAGACGGGGACGCAGCTCGTTCATGGTGATCCCTTGTAGTCGAGACCGTATGGATTGTTACACCTACGATTGACACCCAACGGCCCGGAGCGTAGCTAAGGGCCAGCCGAGCACCAGGACCGGAGCTTCTCATGCCGAGCGCACGACCGAACGGAAAGCAGACCAAGCTCATCTTCGTCACCGGGGGCGTGGTCAGCTCTCTCGGCAAGGGGCTCGCATCTGCGTCCATCGGCGCGCTGCTCGAGAATCGTGGTCTCAAGGTCACGATCCAGAAGCTCGATCCGTACATCAACGTCGATCCGGGCACGATGAACCCGATCCAGCACGGCGAGGTGTTCGTCACGGACGACGGTGCCGAGACGGATCTCGATCTCGGTCACTACGAGCGCTTCATCTCCGCGCGCATGTCGCGGCTCAACAACTTCACCACCGGCCAGATCTACTGGGACGTGCTGCAGCGCGAGCGGCGCGGCGACTACCTCGGCGCGACGGTGCAGGTCATTCCGCACATCACCGACGCCATCAAGGCGAAGATCCTCGCGTGCGCCGAGGGCAACGACGTCCTCATCATCGAGGTCGGCGGCACCGTCGGTGACATCGAATCGCTGCCGTTCATCGAGGCGCTGCGTCAGCTCCGCATCGAGCTCGGGCCGGCCAACGTCTGCGCCGTGCACCTCACGCTCTTGCCGTATATCGCGGCGGCCGGCGAGCTGAAGACCAAGCCCACGCAGCACTCCGTGCAGAAGCTGCGTGAGTACGGCATTCAGGCCGACATCCTCATCTGTCGCACCGAGCGTCCGATCGACGCGGGCATCAAGAAGAAGATCGCGCTCTTCTGCAACGTCGCCGCGGACCAGGTCTTCACCTCGGAAGACGTCGGGACGATCTA
>JBDTCO010000027.1:0-37400 GCA_039923495.1 Polyangia bacterium | reverse complement strand
CGTGACCATCGGCACCGTGGCAGCGCGCGCACGCGATCTGGTACATGGACTTCGCGGCATCAAGCGACGGTGCGCTCGTCGGCGAGAGCACGAGCCCGAGCTCCTCGCGCAGCAGGCGATGCACGTCGCGACCGGCGGTGGCCAGCGTGCTCTCGTCGGCCTTCGAGTCGACCGCGTGCTGCACCGCACCGTAGGCGGCGAGGAGGTGCTCGTGCACCTTTGGCGGGGCGGGCAGCGAGGCGGCGATCCGGGCCCCCTCGCCAAGGAGGTTCTGCTGCTCGGCGTACTCGGACTCCGCGATGATCTTGCCGTCCTTCACCGCGCCCGGATAATCCGCGACGACGTACGAGACGATCGCCGCGAGGCGCTCGGTGGTGTGCGGCGCTTCCTCGGCATGCGCGAATCCGGCGCCGAGCCCGGCGACGCTGACGCAAATGAAAATGAAAACGATTTTCACTGGCTAGAGCTAGCGCGCGTCAGTGACACCGTCAAGGCGCCGGGCGCTACGCTTCGTTGGGACAGCTGCCGTTGCGGACGCCCGCATACTTCGGGCAGATGCCGTACAGCTCGAGCTTGTGGCGGACGAGCTTGAAGCCGCCGAGGCGCTCCGCCATCTCTTCCTGCAGCTTCTCGATGGCGTCGTTCTCGAACTCGAGGATGAGCCCACACTGGTTGCAGATGAGGTGATCGTGGTGGCCTTCGCCGTCCGAGATCTCGAAGCGCGTCTGGCCATCGCCGAACTGCCGCGCGGCCGCGACGCCCGAGTCGGTGAGGAGCTTCATCGTGCGATAGACGGTAGCGTAGCCGACCTTCGGGCTCTTGCGCCGCACGCGCGTCAGCAGGTCGTCGATGGAGATGTGCCCAGACGAGCGGAGGAAGAGCTCGACGATCACGTCGCGCTGCTGCGTCGATTTCAGCCCGTGCTTGCGGACGTAATCGGCGAAGCGCTCGCGCAGCTTGCCCTGATCGGTCGGCTCACGTCCGGCTGCCACGACGGCGAGCATCCTAGCTGTCGGCGCCAGCGTCAAGGTGCGCGTTGACGGAACTCGATCGGCGCGCAAAGCTGCGAAGCACCATGCCGAGCAACGACACCAAGCAGGACGACGCTTCCAAGGAAGGCTTCGACGAGACGCTCACCTCGCTCAAGCAGGTGGTCGACCAGCTCGAAGGCGGGCAGCTCAGCCTCGAGAAGTCGCTCGCGGCGTTCGAGGACGGCGTACGGCTCGCGCGCCGGGGTGCGTCGATCCTGGATGCGGCGGAGCGTCGCGTCGAGATCCTGCTCAAGGCCGAGCCGGGCGCGGCTCCCGTGATCGCACCGTTCAGCGACGGCCAGAGCGACACGCAGAGCGGCCCCCAGAGCGACGCCCAGAACGACGGTTCGTCCCGCGCCCGACGACCGCTGACCTCGACATAGTTGCGAGGAAGTCAGGTTATGACGTACGCTGATGGACAGGGTGTCGAACGAATTCGACGACGAGACCAAGGTTGCCGATGGCCACGATGTGGCCAAGCCCGGCTCGCGTGACCGTGATCGCGCCTACCTCATCGTGCTGGCGGGCGCTGCGGTCGGCGAGATGTACAAGATCGGGAAGACCGAGACGACGATCGGTCGCGGGTCCCAGGCCGACATCCAGGTCATCGATGAGGGCATCTCGCGTCGTCACGCCGCCATCCGCCTCGAGGGCGATCAGGTCGTCGTCGTCGATCTCGGGTCGACGAACGGGACCTTCCTCAACGGCGAGAAGGTCGGCCCTCAGCACGCGCTCAGCGACGGCGACAAGATCCAGGTCGGCTCCACGACGATCCTCAAGTTCACGTTCCACGACAGCCTCGACGAGAGCTTCCAGCGCCAGATGTACGAGTCTGCGCTGCGCGACGGTCTCACCAAGGCGTTCAACAAGAAGTACTTCCTCGAGCGCCTCGAGAGCGAGTTCGCGTACGCGCTGCGGCACAACTCGCCGCTGTCGCTCGTGATGTTCGACATCGATCACTTCAAGAACATCAACGACACGTACGGCCACCTCGCGGGTGACAGCGCGCTCGTCACGCTCTCGTCCCTCATCGCGCAGACCATCCGCAAGGAAGATGTCTTCGCGCGTTACGGCGGCGAGGAGTTCGCGGTCATCTGTCGCGGCGTCGATCTCGCAGGTGCGCACCTCTTCGGCGAGCGCATTCGCGCGCGTGTCGAGCAGCAGCAGTTCGCCCACGCCGATAAAACGATCTCGATGACCGTCTCCGTCGGTGTCGCGGCCGTCACCGATGTCGGAATGCGCGGCATGCTCGAGCTCATCGGCCTTGCCGACGACGCCCTGTACGCCGCGAAGCGCGGCGGTCGCAACCGCGTCGTCGCGGCCGGTCAGCTCGCCGCCGCCTCGCGCTGAGTCGCCCGTGAAGCGCGCTCGTTTTGGACTCGGAGCAGCATTGCTGCTCGTGGTGGGTCCTTCGCGCGGAGCCGGCGAGCAGCGCTTCGATCCCGGCAAGGCGGCGACGCCCTACTTCGCGACCGGTGCCGAGAAGGACGCCGCAGCGGCGCTCGCACGCGAAGACTTCCGCTCCTGTGCCACCGCGTTCGCGCGCATCGCGCAGACGAACAAGAAGCTGCGCGCGCAGGCCGAGTTCGATGGCGCGTACTGCGCGTGGAAGGCGGGCGACGACCGTGTGGCCGCGAAGAGCTTCGACGCGCTCGTGCAGACCTACCCCCTGCTGGCCGATCACGCGCGACTCTACGCGGCGGAGGCGCTGCTCGCCGCCGGGGATCTTGCGCAGGTCGCGCCGCGTGCTCGCGCCGTCTCGGCGACGTCGCCGCTCAAGGCGGAGGCCGATCTCGCCATCGCGACGTCGCTCGATCGCGGCGGGCAAGCGACGCAGGCCGCCGACGCCTACAAGCAGTACCTCCACGACTATCCCGGCAGCTGGCGTACGCCCGAGATCCGCGCGCGGCTCGCGACCTCGCTCGATGCAGCCGGTCGGACGGGCGAGGCAACGGCGGTGTGGCGCGAGGTCGCGCTCGAGTCACCGGTGTCGCAGGGCGCGCGGGCACGGCTCGATCCCGCGGTGCCTCTGACGGCCGCCGAGCAGGCACGTCGCGCGACCTCGATGTTCGACGCGATGAAGAACAAGGAGAGCGAGCTCGCGTGGCAGGCCGTGCTGTCGGCGCCGGAGCTCACGCCGCAGCTCGCGTGTCGCGCGCGCTACAACATCGCGCAGAGCGTGTGGAAGCAGCGCGATCGCGCGCGCGCGGCACCGCTCTTCGAGGAGGCGGTGAAGGCGTGCGAGGACGCGCACGACGTCGACCTGTTCGCCAAGTCGCTCTACCAGGCGGGTCGCAGCCACGGTTCGCGCGCCGAGAAAGATCCGATCGCGGGAGCCAAGGCGCTCGCGCTGTACCAGCGTCTCATGACCGAGCAGCCGACGCACAGCTACGCGGACGACGCGGCGCTGCGACGCGCGGACGTCCTCGACACCCTCGGCAAGACGGCCGATGCAACGGCCGCGCTCATCGAGCTGCCGGGCCGGTTCCCGACGGGAGATCAGCGCGGCGAGGCGCTGTTCCGCCTCGCGTTCCGTGCGTACGAGCTGCACGATCTACCGACCGCCACGAAGTGGCTGTCGCGCGAGCTCGAGCTCCTGCCGCGCGAGGAAGGCTGGTACGAGGCAGGCCGCACGCTGTACTGGCTCGCGCGCTGCCAGACCACGCCCGAGGCGTCGCAGGCGTTCTACGTGCGTGCGCTGCGCGAGTATCCGCTGTCGTACTACGCGCTGCTCGCGGCCAACCGGCTCGCGCAGGAGGCGCCCGACGTCTTGACCGCGCAGCTCGATTCGCTGTCGTTCAAGAGGACGGCGCCGACGGAGCTCACCGTCGAGGATCGTCCGCTTTTCCACGGACAGCCGTTCGCGCGCGCGGTCGAGCTGCTGCGTCTCGGCCTCGGTCATGAGGCGCGTCGCGAGCTCGCGGCTGCGGGGCTCGAGACGGCGAAGCGGGGCATGCCACTGCCGGCGGATCCCGAGCTCGGCTGGGTCACTGCCGCGCTGCACGAGGCCGCGGGCGACTACGCGGCCTCGCACGCCTTCGGTCGCTACGTCGATCTCGCGTTCATGCGCAGGTGGCCGCAGGGTGCGGACGAGCTGCGCTGGCGGCTCACGTTCCCGCGCGCGTACGGCGACCTCGTGACGCAGAGCGTGGCCAAGACGGGTCAGCCGGCCGCGCTCGAGCTGGCGATCATGCGCGAGGAGAGCGCGTTCGATCCGAACCTCGAGTCGTTCGCAAACGCGGTGGGGCTCACGCAGCTCACGCAGCCCCCCGCGGCGCGCTTCGCGGAGGGCCTGCCGCACGACGCGCAGGCGCTGCGCGATCCCGCCATCAACATCACCATCGGGACGCGCGAGCTCGGCGCGCTCTACACGCTGTTCGATCGGAACGCACCGCTCGCCATCGCCGGCTACAACGCGGGCGAGGGCGCGGTGAAGCGCTGGCTGCGCAACCCCGACAACAAGGACCGCGCGCTCGACGAGTTCGTGGAGCGCATCCCGTACGACGAGACACGCGGCTACACCAAGCGCGTCCTCGGCACCTACTTCACGTACGCGTGGCTCGATCGCGACACGTGGCCTGCGGTGAAGCGCGTGCCCAAGCTCGACCTCGAGCTACCGCGCGCCAGGAAGAAGTAGTCGTTACTCGTCGTGCCGCTCTTCGCGGCGCTCCTCCTTCTTCACCTCGTGGTGGATCGCGCGCTTCTTCGCTTCGTGGTGCATCTCGCGCTTCTCTTCACGCTTTTCTTCGTGGCGCTCCTCGCGCGGGAGGTCCTCGCCGAGAGCAACGGTGATGGGCATGGCCAAGAGACCAAGAAGCAGTGCGCGCGCGAAGGTCATTTGAATCTCCTGTTTGTTGGAACACGACGGGCGAGCCGCGACGGTGCTGACTTGGCGTGAGATGACAGATCGGCTAGAGGAGTATCGTTCCCATGAGCGATGACGCCGCACGCCTCGCCGCCACGCTGTGCTGGGCACTCGCTCCGAGCACGGTCGCGTGCCTGGGTGACGGCGCCGATGTCCTGCTCGCGGCCTTCGAAGCGCTCGGCGTCCCCCCCGCTTCGCCGGCAGCGGCAGCGCTCACCGTGCTCGACGACGGGGGCGCCCTCGAGTCGTCGGCCCTGGCAGCGGCAACCGGGACCGTCGTGCTGCGCGTCGGCGATGCGTCTCGACTTCGGGCCTGGGTGAAGGCGTGGCTCGCCCTCGGTTACCGCAGGCGCACGGACCACGCCCTGCCTGGATTCGCCGTGCTCTATCGTGCCGAAGACGATGGCTGGATCGAGGAATACGAGCACGCGCTCTCCGCCTCGATGCGCGAGCGCGACGCGAGCCATCTGGTCCTGGTCGAGACGCACGCGCGACTTCTCGAAGCCGAGCGGCGCTTCTGGCACGCGTCGCTCTACAGCCACACCAAGGCGCGCGCGAAGCACGAGGCAAGCACGCTTCTGTGGGAGGTGAGGCACTGCCTCGATCCGTCGAAGAAACAGCGAGCGCTTCGTGAGCTGATCGAGTCGCTCGTGGAGCTGCGTCGACGGTGGGCGCCGACCGACAGCCTGCGAACGCGCGCGCTCGACATCACCTTTGCGACGGTCACGGCGGGTCAGCGAAGGCTGATGCAACTGTTCGATCTGCGGGACACGCTGCTCGTGCGCGTGCGCGGACCCCGCCCGTGAAGAAGCTGCGTGTGCACGCTCTGTGCGAGCACGGCGTCGACCTGCATCCCTTCTGCAGTGGTCACATCCGTCTCCTGCGGCCGCTGTCGCACCCGAGCGTCGCCCACCTCGTGCAGCTCACCGCGGGTCCGGACTACGATGGACGACCTTGCGACCTCGTGATCGTGGAGCGGTTGTGGCGCCCCGACATCGATTCCGGCAAGGCGCAGCGCTTGGTCGATCTCGTGCGGCGGAGCGGTGCGAGGCTCGTCTACTCGCAGGACGACGACATCTTCGCGCTGCACGATTCGCCCGAGCGGCCGCCCTGGCTCACCGCGGAGCACGTCGCGGTGATGGAGCTCTTCCAGCGCGAAGCTGCCGGCATCCTCGTCTCGACGGAGCCTTTGCGAGCTCGCCTCAACAGGTACAACGAGCGGACGCTCGTCGTGCCCAACGCGCTCGACGAGCGCCTGCTCACCGCACCCGCGCCGAACTTCGCCAGGCGAAGACGCCTCGTCATCGGATACATGGGCACACGCACCCACGACGCCGACATCGAGATGATCGCGCCCGCGCTGCGTCGCGTCGTTGCGCGGCACGGCGACGCGGTGGAGATACAGATCGTGGGCGGACTCTCCGCGCCGCTCGATCTCGGACCGCACATCTCCCATTTCGACGTGCCTTCGGGCCAGACTGACTATCCCTTGTTCCTCCTCTGGTTCATGTCGCGCATGCGGTGGGATATCGCGCTCGCTCCTCTCTGCGACAGCGACTACAACCGCAGCAAGTCGGATATCAAGTGGCTCGACTACGGGGCGCTCGGCGCGGCGGGGGTCTATAGCCGCGTCGAGCCCTATGCTTCGATCGCCAACGAGGAGACGGGGCTCCTCGTGGAAAACGAGGCCAGCGCGTGGACGGATGCGCTCGATCGGCTCGCCGGTGACAGTGCGCTGCGATCCCGCGTTGCCGACGCGTCCTTCGCCGCCGTCCATTCGAAGCGCACCTTGCGGACCCACGCGATGGCCTGGTACGTGGCGCTCGAGCAGCTGAGTCGACCGCTTGGCGCAGCCGGACAGATCGGTTAGACCCAACGCGTGGCCACTCCTTTCCCAGCGTCCGCCAAGCCCGCGCCCGAGGTACTCGATCTCGTCGGTCGGTGCGCGGCGCTCTCGCTTGACATCTTCGATACGGCGCTCCTGCGACGCGTGGACGAGCCGCACGACGTGTTCCGGCTCGTCGCCGCCGCTTATCGCGCCAGCCGTCCGTCGGCGCCGCGCTTCGACTTCGCGGGCGCGCGCGTGACTGCCGAGCAGCGCGCACGCAACCTCGCGTTCCTGCGCGCGCGCCATCGCGAGGTCACGCTCGACGAGATCTACGACGCGCTCCGCCTTCCCGCGGGGTGGGAGCGGAGCGCTCTCCAGGAGAGCGAGCTCGCCATCGAGCGCCACCTGCTCGTACGCAATCCGTACGTGCACGAGCTCTACCGTGCAGCGGTCGAGCGTGGCGTGCCGGTGATCTTCCTGTCCGACATGTACCTTCCGAGCTCGTTCCTCTCCGGTCTCCTCGACGACGCCGGCTACGAGACGCGCAGGTTCTTGCTCGTGTCATCGGAGGCGGACGGTGCTTCGAAGGCGTCCGGCGGGCTCTATCGCGATGCACTCGCGCGGCTCGGGCTTCGCGCGGACGAGGTGCTCCACATCGGGGACAACGTGCAGTCCGACGTGAGCATGGCCATGCGCGCGGGCTTGTCCACCTGGCATTACCGTCGGTGCGGTGAGATCGGATCCCGGAGCGGCACGGTGCACCCCGGTCGTTCGCTCGCCGCGGCCGTCACCCGCGGGCTCATCCACAATCGGCTCGCGGCTCATCGCGGCGGGGACCAGCCGTCCGACGCCTATGTGGACGGCTTCACCGGCCTCGGGCTGCTGTGGCACCACCACGCGGGGGACGAAACCTCCGTACGAGAGACGCTCGACCTGCTGCCCGATAGCCACCGAGAGCGCTGGACCGCGGGTCTCGAGGCCGACGGCGGGGTCGATGTGCTGCGCGGCGCAAGCGACTTCCACGGCGAGCTCTCCGAGGTGACGGCGGGTCTCCCGTGGCTCGACGTCCCCGCCGTGGACGCTGCGCTCGCGCTCTCGCGGGGTGCCCGACCTGAAGCGGCCTCCGCAGGATCCCGTCGAGGCGTGGTCAACGCACAGCCGGTCGCCGGCGGCGTGCAGGTCGTCGACCTGCGCACCCAGCTGCCTCCCGCGATCGAGGAGCTCGCGACGGCGCGCGAGCTCCTGGTCCTTTTGCCCGAGGACCCGTCGGAGGCCTTCGACTGGCTCGATGCGCTGGCCGAGCAGGGCCTCCACCGGGACTTCGAACGTTCAGCGCCGCCCGACTCCGTGGTGCTCACGCGCAGCGGCGGAGAGGGTCACGTTGCACGCTACGAGGCGCGGCTGCACGCGTTGGCCAGCGCCGGTAACGACTCGAAGCGCCGTGGCATGGAGTACCTGATGGGCTGGATGGAGCGAGAGCGTGCATCCGGGGACCAGGACGCCATCGACGAGCTCCGCCATGGGGTGGATGCGGTCAAGGTGCTGATGACGGAGGTGGCGACGTTCCACCGGCGGTTTGCGCCGGCCAAGAGCGTGCGCTCGCGCGCTTTCGAGTGGGCGATCCGATGCGCGAGTGACGTCGTCCACGCGACGTCCGCCCTCTTCGACATGCGCGATGACCTGCTCGACCGGCTGCGCACGCGCCGTCGGTAGCGCCGTCAGGGCTTCGAAGCGAGGTAGCGGCGATACAGCTTCGGGAGGAGGGGTCCTCCGATGCTGCGCAAAAACCCGCTCTTCCAGAAGGCGAGATCGAACTGCTGCTTGAGGGCGCGGGGGTACAGCGTGAAGGGCGTGCCGCCGAGGCTCCTGTGAACGTCGCCGCCCCAGTCGACGGAGTGGGACAGGCTCGAGATGGCATCGAGCTCGGCGCGGGTCGGCGAGAACACGAGCCGATCAACCGATACCCACGTGGACTCGAGTCGCTCGGACGCCCAGCGCGATGGAGCGCGCAGATAATCGTCGGCTGCCTCGCGAACGCCAGCCAATATGGCGGCGATGAGGACGTCCGAGCGACGCTCGGCATCGCGATCACGCCCGCTCTCTTTGAGAACGGGCACGACGTTGCCATCGAGATCCTCGTAGCCGAGCGTCGTGCCGTGCGGCGCACGGGCAGCCTGCTCGAACAGCTCGAGGAAGGCGAAGACCGCCCGCCCCGGAAGGCCCCGGTGTCGTCGATAATCCGAGAAAAGGCCTTCCTTGGCGCCGAGCAGCGTCGGGTCCGAGTAGGTCTCGGCGGCCTCGCCCAGCCCGAAGTAGAGACCGTGCAGTGCCGGGCCCTCGTCGCGAAACGCGCGAGTGAGCGCATCCTGGATGGTCCCGCCCCAGCCGATGTCGACGAGCCCTACGCGCGACTCGAAGTACGACTCGGCCGCGAGGTAACGCCGCAGTCGGCCGCGCGCAGCGGATGCCTGCTCTGCCACGCGCGCCTGAAAGAGCTCGTCGTCGAGCAAGCGGTCGAAGCGCATGTCGCCCCACCAGTCGACGATCGGCTCGTCGGCACGCAGAAAGCCGGCTGCGTACAACCTCGGCAGCAGCGGCGCTTCGTCGAGCCCGAAGGTGCGAAGCAGACCTCGCGGCGTATGCCCGCCGGCACGCCGCCATGCAAGGCGCATCTCACG
Organism: Polyangia bacterium; assembly: GCA_039923495.1. GTDB lineage: Bacteria > Myxococcota_A > Polyangia > Palsa-1104 > Palsa-1104 > JBDTCO01. Next base: position 27,998 of record JBDTCO010000027.1, on the reverse strand, counting down.
CAGCCCGAAGCGCTGGACCGCGGGCAGGGCCGTCGACAGGCGCGACACGTACAGGTAGCTCGTCGGCAGCGGCTGGAGTGACAACCGTGGCGCGAGCTGGTCGTACAACATCCGGAAGACGTGGCCTTCGCGCGCGAGGAACATGAGCCGATCGAGACCAAGCGAGTGCGATCTCTCGATCACGCGGTGGAGATACACACAGAAGGCGGGCCCGATCGCCTCGCGGCCGATTCGTCGCAGCGCGAGCGTATGGTCGGTGTCGGTCATGCAGCGACATCAAGAGCCATAGGCGAAGGCAGAGTTCAAGTGCGGGCGATCGCTGTCAGCTCCTGGAGCAGGTCAGGGACGTCGGACCTTGACGTACCAGCGGTACAGCGCGGGCAGGAACGGCACGTCGAGGCGCGTGAGCAGCGATGGCTTCCAGTGCGACGAGTGGAAACGCTTCCACAAGGTGTGTGGCTGTAAGAACGATGCGCTCGCGGCACCGAGCATGAGATGGGAATCGGCGCCCCAATCGTCCGTGTGTGCGATGCGTGACAGCGCATCGAGCTCGGCGCGCGTCGGCGAAAACACGAGCCGGTCGATTCCTCGCCAGGGCTCCGGATGTTCGACGGCCTCGAGCACGCCGGCCTGCAAGGCGCGGACGAGCGTCTCCGACCCCGACTCGGCGTCGCGATCGCTACCATGCACCTTCAGGATCGGCTTGCCGCCATCGTCGTAGCCAAGCGTGGTGCCATGGAGCGCGCGCGCAGCCTGCTCGAACAACTCGAAGAAGTGGAACACCGCACGCTCGGGCAACGCGCGGTGGCGCCGGTAATCGACGAAGACGCCCTCTTTGCTGGCGAGCTGCGCAGGATCCGCTTGGGTGTCGGACGGATCGCGAAGCGCAAAGTAGAGGCCGTGTACATCGGGCCCTTCTGGATGGAACGCGCGCATGAGCGAGTCCTGGATGGTGCCCGACCACCCGATGTCGACGAGGCCAACGCGCGCGGTGTCGAACCAAGCCTCGCGTTCCAGGTAGGCGCGCAGGTGGCCGCGCGCCTCGGCTGCGAGCGCGGCCACCCGTACACGCATGCGCGGATCTGCCACGAAATCTGCCTCATCTAAATAGCCCACCCCGAACGTTGGCGGAAGGCCGAGCGCATCGAGCAGCGCCGCTGCACCGCGATCGCCGGGACGAGCGCGGGCGATCCGCAGCTCGCGCTTGCCGAGCTCGTGCACGGCGGGCAGCGCGGTCGATAGCCGTGACACGTAGAGGTACGTCGTGGGGAGCGTGCCGCCCTCGCGTTCGTAGAGCTGCTGGAACAGGGAGCCCTCGCGCGCGAGGAAGTACAGTCGCTCGAGCTTCAGCGCGCGCGCACGCGCCTCGACGCCGCGCACGAAGAGGACGAACGCGGGTCCGAGGATCTCGCGCCCGATGCGCCGCAGCTCGCGCGCCGGATCGCTCACCTGCCGCTCACGCGCCGCACCGCCTCGAGGTACGCGTTGCCCCACGTCTCGTCGGGCTCGAGGTAGCAGCCCTCGGCCCACTCGTTCCACGCATTGATGAAGACAAGCTGCTCGTCGGGCTCGTGGGCGCGGGCGCGTTCGACGAGGCGAGCGAGGCCGCGCTCGAAGATGGCCGGCGTCGCGCCTTCAAAGATCGTGGCGTGGCGCTTGTAACGAGCCGTGTTGTCCCAGTCCACGAACGCACCGGGGAACACGACTCGATCCGTCGGTAGCGGGCGCGCGACGATCTCCTCCCACACGCGGGCATAGTCGAGGCGTGTCGGGCCACCGATGACATCGTCGAGCGCATCGAGAGCGCGCTGCACGAGGTTGACGCCAGCGGTCGGGAGCGCCGCGCGCACGGCCTTCACCGCCTTGCGCAGGGTCGGTCGATCGCGTTCACGCAGCTGATAGAACGTCGAGAACGGCTCGAAGCGGATCTGCGCATCGAAGTGTCGGTGCACCTCGTCATCTCCTTCGCGGCTCTGGTCCATCGCGACGAGGTAGAGGCCCGGCAGCCCGAGCGCGTGCGCGCGCTCGCGGAAGTAGTCGAGCATCTGCGCAAGCTCCACGATCTTCTGCGGCCGGTAGATGACGAAGACGGGCTTGCCGTCGACGGTGATGGCGCGCCGATCCGTGAACGCGCGCTGCAGGTAGTCGAAGTGGAGCGCCCAGCGCCGACGATCCGGTGGATGCGTCTGCTCGATGAGCACGAGGTGATCCTGCCCGTCCCAGCGACGCGACCACGTCTCGTTCGCCCACGCGAGACAGATGCCGAGATCGAGCTCCGGGTGATCGAGGAACAGGTCGGTGGGACGCTCGAGCAGCTGCTTGCCGTCGAACCAGTAGTGGTAGTGGCAGAAGCCCGTGAGGCCGTGCTCGCGCGCCTGCTCCACCTGCCGCGTCACGATCGCGAGGTCCGACTGGTCGTAGTACCCGCCGACGGGAACGCGCGGCTGCTGGTGGCCCGCGTACATCGGCTTTGCGCGACGCACGTTGGTCCAGTCGGTGAATCCGTCGCCCCACCACGCATCGTTCTCGGGGATGCGATGCAGCTGCGGAAAGTAGTGCGCGACCAACTTCACGGCGCGCGACTATGCCTCAGGCACCCGCCTTGCGCTACGCTCGGCACCCTCGTGCTCCAGCTCCTGTGCGCAACAATCGAGGTGGGGCTGTACCTCGTGCTCTGCGCGGCCTGCGCCCACCTCGTCCGTCTGTCGCTGTGGGCTCTGCGGCGCGGTCCGCTCGAGGCCGCGCCGCTCGTCCCTCCGACCTCTCGTTCGATCACCGTGCAGCTGCCGCTGCGCAACGAAGCGCAGATGGCGGAGGCTCTGCTGCGCAGCTCTGCGAAGCTCGAGGGGAGCGGGCTCGAGGTCCAGGCACTCGACGACTCCGACGACGAGACGTCCGCGATCCTCGACCGCGTGAGCGCAGAGCTGCGCGTCGCGGGGCACTCCGTCACCGTGCTGCGCAGGCCAGATCGACGCGGCTACAAGGCGGGAAACCTCGCGTACGGTCTCGCGCGATCGCACGCCGAGTACGTCCTGGTTCTCGACGCCGACTTCCGTCCCGAGCCGGACCTCGCCTCCCAGCTCGCACGCTCGCTCGACGAGGATCCGCAGCTCGCGTTCGTTCAGGCGCGCTGGAGCTTTCGCAACGCGACGACGACGCTCGGGCGACTGCAGGCGGCGATCCTCGACGCGCTGTTCTGCATCGAGCAGGCAGCGCTCTCGGAGGCCTGCGCTCCGGTTCAGTTCAACGGCACCGGAGGCATGTGGCGACGCAGCGCCATCGATCGAGCCGGTGGCTGGGACACGTCCGAGACGTCTCTTACGGAAGATCTCGACCTGTCCTTTCGCGCGCACCAGGCGGGCTTGCGCGGCCGGACGAGGCCAGAGCTCGTCGTCTCGACGGAGCTGCCCACGTCGATGCACGCCTTCCGCGCGCAGCAGGCGCGCTGGGTCCGAGGTGCCGCGCTGACGGTGCGCACACTCGGCGGACGCCTCGTGAACAATGCGTCCCTTCGCGCGGCGCTCACGATCGCGGGACACCTCGCGCGCCACGCCAGGCAGCCGCTCTTCGTCGCAGCGCTCGTGCGCCTGCCGCTCGTCGCGTTCGGGCTCGCGACGCCGATCTCCCCCGCGTGGCTCGGCCCCGTCCTGGTCACGGGCGCGATCGGCAGCGCGACGCTCTATCTCGGCGCGGGCGCGATGCGTGCGGGACAGCGGGCGCGGCCGCTCGACGGCGTTCGACTCGCTTTGCTGTCCATCGGCCTCGCACCCACGCTCGCCGTCGCGTTCCTCGGCGGTCTCGCGGGTCGACGCGGTCGCGGGTTCGTGCGGACGGTGAAGGGCTCGAACCTCGACGGCGCGCAGCCCGACGTGTCGCGCCGCGAGGCCTTCACGGCCGCGCTGTGCGTCGTGTCGTGCGTCGCGCTCATCGGCTTCGCCCGCACGCACGATGTGCCCGGCGTCGTCGCGGCGCTCCTGTGCGCCGTCGGGACGGGGTGGGTCGCTCTCTAGCTGCGTGCGCTATCGTCCACGCGGCGACGCGCTTCCTCGAGGACGGTCGTTGCGGCGCTCGCGAGGCGCGTGTCCCCGGCGCCGAGCTGCACGAGCTGCTGATCGAGCGCAGCGCCGACGAGCGCAGTGGCTGCATCGCGGAGCGTCGGGCTGGCCGTGGGCTCGTCCCTCAGCACCCGCAGGTGATCCATGTAGCTGCGTCCGTAGCGCGCGCGCTCGTCGAGGTCGACGATGCCGAGCAGCACCGCGTTCCAGGCCATGCCCGCTGCGCGACGCGCCTGCGTCACGCCCGCACGCTGCTGCTTGCCCGACAGCGCGACGGCTGCCCGCTCGAGCTCGCCCGTCGCTGCGGCGAGCCACTCCTCCGCGCTCAGGCGTTCGAGCCAACCCTGTCCTTCATCGCTCATGACGCCTCCACGATACCTGCTATGCTGAAGATGCGCATGACTACCGACGCTGGAGTCCGACTGTTCGCGCACCTCGCAGCGCGGCCCGAGGGCGACGTCGACCTTCTGCGTGTCGCGCTGCTGCTCGCGGAGCCCGAGTATCCCGGCCTCGACATCGCGACGTACCTCGAACGTGTCGACGAGCTCGGCGCCCTCGCGCGTGCACGCCTCGACGCACCTCGTCCGGGCGTACGCGCGTCCGCGCCGCCCAGGGTCGCCACGCTCCTGCACCTGCTCTACGACGAGCTCGGCTTCCGCGGTGACACCGAGGACTTCTACGATCCGCGCAACTCGTTCCTCAACGAGGTGCTCGACCGGCGGGTCGGCATCCCCATCACTCTCGCCCTGGTCGTGGTCGAGGTGTCGCGACGTGCGGGTGTCGAGGCACATGGCGTCGGCTTCCCGGGACACTTCCTCGTTCGCTTCGATGGCGACGCGGGCTCGCAGACGCTCGTCGATCCGTTCGATGGTCGCGTGCTCGACGAGGCGGCGCTGACCGAGCTCGCCAACCGGCACACGGGACGACCGCTGCCGCAAAAGGGCCGCGGCCTCGAGCCCGCGTCGAAGGCGAACACGCTCATCCGCATGCTCAACAACCTGCGCGGCATCTACGCCGCCAAGGACGATCGCGTGCGCCTGCGGCTCGTGCTCGAACGTCTCGAGGTGCTCGCGCCGTCCACCGAGCTGCGCCGACAGATCGAAGCGCTCGGCGGTGCGCACACGCCGCCGCCGCGCACGCGCGCACCGCACCTGCACTAGGAAGCTTCGAGTCACCGCTAAGGTATGCTGCCAGCGATGCTCGCTCGATCGCTCCTCGTCGCCGTCACTCTTGCTGGCGTGGGCTGCGCCGCGCGCACGTTCGAGCTGTACCCCACGCGTCCGCCGAACGCCGTCGCTGCGCCGATCGTGGACCCGCCGCCCTCGCGCATCGTGTTGCACGCGACGGTCGCGCGCGCGGCGCTCGAGCGTGCGCTCGACGACGCCGTGCCGAAGGCGGGCGAAGGAACCTTCCGGTTACTCGGTCGCGATCGTCGCTACCTGTGGCAGCGCGACGCGTTCTCGATCCAGTTTCGCAGCGGCCGCCTGCTCGTCGACACGCACGCGAAGGCGCAGGTCGAGCTGCTGGGCACGGTGCAGGAGCTGAGCATCGATCTGCACATCGACACGGAGCCGGTGGTGAACGCGCGCTACCAGGCGCGGCTGCAGTCACCGGAGGTCACCGTCACGTCGACGGACGCGCGCCTCAAGGTGGCGCAGAGCCTGGGTGGAGCGCTCGACAAGATCAAGGCGACGATCGAAGGCACGCTCCGCGACTTCGCCTACGATCTGCGCCCGCTCATCGACGAGACGTACCATCGGCTGGCGACGCCGCTCGAGCTCCCGCTCGGCAACGCGCGGGGCTGCGCGCAGGTCAGCGTGATCGGGATCGAGGCCGGACCGACGGTGCTCGCCGACGGCATCGAGAAGGACCTCGCGATGGTCGTCGAACCCTCGATCACGCTGCCCTGCGCCGAGAGGGGGCCGCTCCCACCGCTGCCGCCGCTCGCGAACGTCGCGTCGCTGCCGTCGGGACCGTTCGTGGTGCAGATCCCCGTCGCGGCGCGCTACGAGGAGCTCGAGCGCGCGATGACGCTCGCGTTCCCGAACGGTCGACTCTACTTCTCGAAGCAGCTGCCGGACGCCTACCTCGAGAACCCCGGCATCTACGAGTCGCGAGATCAGCTCGTCGTGAAGCTGCACCTGGCAGGTCACGCGCAGCGCGGGAACGTCGACGTCCCGCTCGACGGGGATCTCTACATGGTCGGTCACCCCGCGGTCGTGGACAACGAGCTGCGCGTCCCCGATCTCGAGCCCACCGTCGAGACCACGAGCTTCCTGCTGCGACTCGCCGCGTCGATGGGCGCTGACTCCCTGCGCGAGCAGGCGCGCCAGGCGCTCCGCCTCGACATCGGCGAACGCATCCGCGCCGTCCGCGACAAGCTATCCACGCAGCTCAGCTTCGGGAACGCTCCGCCCGGCGTCGTCGCGGCTGCGCAGCCTCCCGCACCCACGCCCGCGCTCGGCTGCGTGCGCGCGGGCGTGAGTCGCGTGGAGGTGAGCTCGATCCACACACACCCCGGCTACCTGCGCCTGTATCTGACGCTGACCGGCCAGGCTGCGGTGTACCTGCCCTGCCCTGCAGACTAGCAAGGACGGCGCCCTTTTCTCTCTGCGCCGAAGTGAGCCTGCCGCACGGGCGTCGCTGCGCTTCACCTTGCCCGGGTGACGTCCGACCGCGTCGCGGGGCCCGTGACATCGAGCGGGCGCGCGTCTATCGTGACCACCTGCCCGAGCTGTAGCGTGGGCGTGCGCGATTGCACCCGGAACGTGGAGGCACCACACCATGGCCAAGATCACCGTCGGCAAAGAGAACGGCGCGGACATCGAGCTGTACTTCGAAGATCGCGGCTCCGGCGAGCCGGTGCTGCTCGTGCACGGCTGGCCGCTCGATGGCGGTTCGTGGGAGCGGCAGTCCTTCATGCTGCTCGCTGCGGGCTTCCGCGTCATCACGTACGACCGTCGTGGCTTCGGCGGCAGCTCGGCACCCGACAGCGGCTATGACTACGACACCTTGACGAGCGACCTTCGCAAGCTCGTCGAGGCGCTGGACCTGACCTGCGTGACGCTCGTCGGCTTCTCGATGGGTGGCGGCGAGGTCGCGCGCTACATGGGCAAGTACAACGACGACCGCCGCGTGACGAAGTGCGTGTTCATCAGCTCGATCGCCCCCGCGCTCCGCAAGGATGGCAACAACCCCGAGGGTGTCGACCCCAGCGTGTTCGAGGGGTTCAAGCGCGGGATCGAGAAGGACCGCTACGCCTTCCTGGAGGGCTTCCACAAGAACTTCTACAATCAGGCGCTGCTCTCGCACGGGGTCTCCGACGCGAAGCTCCGGGCGGACTTCGTGGTGTCGTCGCAGTCCAGCTACCAGGCGATGCTCTTCACCGTGGACGCATGGCTCGAGGACTTTCGCGCGGACGTGAAGATGATCTCCGTACCGACGCTCGTCATCCATGGCGAGGAGGATCAGATCGTACCGCTCGAGGTGAGCGGTGAGCGCATCCCGACGATCGTTCCGCACGCGAAGTTGCACGTGGTGAAGGACGGTCCGCACGGCATCATCTGGACTCACGCCGTCGAGGTGAACAAGCTGCTGCTCGAGTTCTTGAAGAGCTGAGCAACTCGCTTCGATGAAATAGAAAAAGGGCGCTCCGGAAGGGGCGCCCTTTTTTCTTCGTTCTACTTCTTACGGTCTAGCTGCAGCCCGACGTCGCACCGCAGTTGTGGCACTTGTAGCAGGCACCCGAGCGAACCATGATCGATCCGCACTCGTGGCAGGCCGGGGCATCGGACTCGAGCTGCCACGTGGTGGGACCCGCGCCGCCCTTCACGCTGACGACCTCCTTGGCGACCTTGGCGAGCGCCGCCGTCTCGACGAGCGGCGACGTCTCCACCGGCAGATCGAGCTGCTCCGGCGCGCGCGCCTGGAACTTGTTCCCGAGCCAGCGGAACAGGTAGTCCATGATGGACGACGCGCGCGGGATCTCCGGGTTGCCCGTCCAGCCCGACGGCTCGAAGCGCGTGAACGAGAACTTGTCGACGAGGAGACGCATCGGCACGCCATGCTGCAGGGCGAGCGAGGCGGCCGTCGCGAACGAGTCCATGAGCCCGGAGATGGTGGAGCCCTCCTTGGCCATGCGGATGAAGAGCTCACCCGGCGTGCCGTCCTCGTACATGCCGACGTGCATGTAGCCGTCGTGCCCGGCGATCGAGAACTTGTGCGTGATGGAGCGACGCTCGTCGGGAAGACGACGACGGACCGCGACCGGCGCGCCCTTCGGGTTCACGGCGGCGGAGACCTTCTGCACGATCTCTTCCGGCGTCAGCGAAGGATCGAGCATCGAGAGCGCGTCGGGCAGGCCCGATATCCGCGGCAGCTCGGCGGCCTTGTTCGACGCGAGCGTGCCGTCGGCGTTGGCCTTCTTGTTCGTGGAGAGCGGCTGCGAGCGCTTGCAACCATCGCGGTAGACCGCGACAGCCTTGAGGCCCATCTTCCACGCCTCCATGTAGGACATCTCGATGTCCTCGACGGTGCACTCGTTCGGCAGGTTGACCGTCTTCGAGATGGCGCCGGAGAGGAAGGGCTGTGCGGCGCCCATCATCTTGAGGTGACCCATGTGGTGGATGGAGCGCACGCCGTTCTGCGCGCGGAAGGCGCAGTCGAACACAGCGAGGTGCTCTTCCTTGAGATCGACAGCACCCTCGATGGTGTCCTCGACGTTGATGTGCTCGATGATGCGAGCCACTTCGTTCTGCGAGTAGCCGAGACGCGCGAGCGCCTCGGGGACCGTCTTGTTGACGATCTTCAGCATGCCGCCACCGACGAGGCGCTTGTACTTCACGAGCGCGATGTCGGGTTCGATGCCCGTGGTGTCGCAGTCCATCATGAAGCCGATGGTGCCGGTCGGCGCGAGGACCGTGACCTGCGCGTTGCGGAAGCCGTGCTCACGACCGACGGTGAGCGTGTCGTCCCACACGTCGCGAGCGGCCGTCATCAGATCGTACGGGACGTAGGCGGCGTCGATGCTCTCGACGGCGTGGCGGTGCTTCTCCATGACGGAGAGGTACGGCTCCTCGTTGATGGCGTAGCCCGTGCACGGACCCGTTACATCCCGAGCAATGCGTGCAGAAGTAGCGTACGCGTGGCCGCACATGAGCGAGGTGATGGCGCCGGCGTATGCCCGACCCGCATCCGAGTCATAGGGCAGGCCGCGCGACATGAGCAGCGCGCCGAGGTTGGCGTAGCCGAGGCCGAGCGGACGGAACGCGTGCGAGTTGTCCTCGATCTGCTTCGTCGGGTACTTCGCGTTGTCGACGAGGATCTCCTGCGCGAGGATCGTGAGCTCCGTGGCGCGCTTGAACGACTCGACATCGAGGTCGCCCGCAGCGTTCTGGAACTTGCGCAGGTTGAGGCTGGCGAGGTTGCACGCCGAGTCGTCGAGGAACATGTACTCGGAGCACGGGTTCGACGCGTTGATGCGAGCCGTGTTCTTCGAGGTATGCCACTCGTTGATGGTGGTATCGAACTGGAGGCCCGGGTCACCGCACTGCCACGCAGCCTCGGCGATCCCGCGCCAGATGTCGCGAGCGCGGTAGCTCTCGACGGCGGCGCCCGTGAGGACGGCGCGCGTGTGGAACGCGCGATCGTCGACGACGGCCTGCATGAAGTCGTCCGTGACGCGGACCGAGTTGTTGGAGTTCTGGAAGAAGACCGAGCCGTACGCCTCGCCCGTGAACGAGCCGTCGTAGCCGGCGTCGATGAGCGCCCACGCCTTCTTCTCTTCGTTGAGCTTGCACTGGATGAACTCCACCACGTCGGGGTGATCGACGTTGAGGATGACCATCTTGGCAGCGCGGCGCGTCTTGCCACCGGACTTGATGACGCCGGCGAACGCGTCGAAGCCCTTCATGAACGAGACGGGGCCCGAGGCCTGGCCGCCCCCGTTGAGGAGCTCCTTCGACGAACGGATCGTCGACAGGTTGGTGCCCGTGCCGGAGCCGTACTTGAAGAGCATGCCCTCGGTCTTCGCGAGCCCGAGGATCGACTCCATCGTGTCCTCGACGGAGTTGATGAAGCAGGCGGAGCACTGTGGATGCGCTTCGACGCCGACGTTGAACCAGACGGGGGAGTTGAACGCCATCTTCTGCTCGACGAGGAGGTGCTTGATCTCCATCGTGAAGATCTGCGCGTCGGCGTCGGTGGCAAAATAGTTCTGTTTGACGCCCCAGCTCGTGATCGTGTTCGCGACGCGATCGATCAGCTGACGCACGGAGCGCTCACGGCTGGGGGTGCCCACCACGCCGCGGAAGTACTTCTGGACGACGACGTTGGTCGCCATCTGGGACCAGGAGACAGGGATCTCCACGTCCTTCTGTTCGAAATAGACCTGCCCACCCTCGCCCGTGATGGCCGCGGTGCGCAGCTCCCACTGGACCTGGTCGAACGGGTGCTGGCCGGGCTGCGTGAAGTAATGCGCAAGGCTCACGCCGCGCGCCGCAGTTGACGCAGTGCGTTCACCCTTGCGACTGCGGGTCGCCACCTTGTCCTTGGAACCCTTGGCCGCTGCTTCCTTGCGATCACTCTGATTTTCTGTCTTCACGTCCCGCACCTCCTTGTTGCCTTGCGCCCCTGAGCCACTACTCGACTGCCCATCACCCGGTCGCCCACTGCGCGACCGACCCCTGCCCAACCCTGCTTTCGGCGAACGCGGCATGGTGCCTCCACTGCTGTACTCCGCCGCTGTAGTCCGCCGCTGTACTCCGCCACTGTAGGTCCGCCGCAACAGCCCACGCCGACAACGAAGCAATCGATTAAAACAATCGGCTCCGATGCAGAAACACGCTCTGCAACGGGAGCACTCGCAAACCCCGTTTCGGGGGGAGGAAACCCTACGTCCGACCGGACGCTCGTGTCAAGAAAGGACTCCCCAAAAATCTAGTGAATCTAAGTTGTTAGAAGCACTGCCTGTGGACAAAATGGTGGATAACTTGTGAGTAGAATCAGTGGATACTCGAGCGTTATCGAGGAGGCTGTCTGGCACAAAACTTGGTAAGGAACGTAACCGTTATTTCGCACAGAAGTTGCCTCGAAAGCAGGGTCGCGAGTATATGGCCGTGACCCTACCATGCAATACGAAAATGCTAACTGCGCGTACCAATTCATACAAATTTTTGGAGAGAGTTTATTCGCGGCAGCTTTTTTGCGGCCTCGCGGCTCACGTGATAACCATCTGAAAGGCTTCGTTGATCCGCGAGCCGATGAGGTGGTCCGATGCTGGTCTTCGACGGAGTTTGGAAGTCCTACCAGGCCGTTTCGGCGCTGAGGGGGATCTCGCTCGCGGTGAGCCAGGGTGACGCCCTGCTCGTGACCGGACCCTCGGGTGCCGGCAAGAGCACGATGCTCCGCCTTCTTTATGGTGCGGAGTCGGCCGATCGCGGTGAGGTCTACGTCGCGGGCCGTAGCCTGGCCAAGCTGTCCGACACCTCTCTTCCTTATGTGCGCCGCAACCTCGGCATCCTCTTCCAGGACTTCCGCCTGCTCATGCAGCGGAGTGCGATCGACAACGTGGCGCTCGCGGTCGAGATCCTCGGGATCTCGAGAGCCGTGGCGCGCACCGCTGCCCGGACCACCCTGGCCGAGGTGGGGCTCGAGAGTCGTCTCGAGGTGCCGTGCGCGGCGCTGTCCGGTGGCGAGCAGCAGCGCGTCGCCCTCGCGCGCGCGCTCGTGAACAAGCCCACCGTGATCCTCGCCGACGAGCCCACCGGCAGCCTCGATCCGGCGCGCGCCGGCGAGGTCCTCGCGCTCCTCGACGCCGCCCACCGCCGCGGCGCCACGCTCGTCGTCGCCACGCACGATCCGCAGGTCATCGCGTACGGCGCCGCGCACGACTGGCGTCACGCGCACCTCTCCGATGGCCAGCTCGTCGACCTCGATATGCCAGCGGCACGGCCGGCGCCCACCGACGACGACACCGGCGGCTTCTCCACCCACGAGCGCGGCGAGTCCACCCTCCGTGCTCGCCTCGCCCGGCTGTCGGCCTGATGCGCGACACCTTCTTCGACGCGCTCCGTTCGCTCGGGCGTGCCGGCCGCGAGGCTGCGCTGGGTGCCCGTCGTCGCCCGCTGCTGCCACTCGCGGCTTTCGGTGCGCTCACGGTGTGCCTCACGCTGAGCGGCCTGTTCGGCTTGCTCGCCTGGAATGCCGCGCGGCTCACGAGGAGCTGGTCGGGTGGCGGCCAGATGACCGTCTATCTCGACGAGGACATCAGCCCGGACCGCGCGAACCAGCTCACCTTGGCCATCCGCCACTTCCCCGGCGTCACGGGCGCGCGCCTCGTCGAGTCGAAGGAGGCCTACGAGCGCCTCCGCTCGGCGCTGGCGACCCGCAGCGACCTGCTCGATGGTGTCGAGACGAGCTTTCTGCCCACTTCGATCGACGTCCGGCTCGTCCCCGGCACCGCCCCGCTCCTCCGCGCGCACCCGGCGTACCAGAAGCTGCTGTCGGCGGCGGGCGTCGAGGACATCGACCTGCACGCCGAGAGCGTCGAGCACATGAACACGCTCAGGTCCCTCGTCCTGCGCGGCGCGTGGCTGTTCGGGCTGCTGGCTGCGCTGGCCACGATCTACCTCGTGTCGGCGACGATTCGCATCGGCGTGTCGGCACGTCGCGACGAGTTGAGCGTGCTGCGCCTCGTCGGTGCGACCGAGTCGTTCGTGCGCGCGCCGTTCCTCTTCGAGGGTCTGATGACCGGGCTCCTCGGCGCGATCGTGTCCGTCGCGATCGTCGCTGCGACATGGCACGCGTTCGCGCCGCGGCTCGCTGCGGGCCTCGGCGATTGGCTCGCCTCCGCGCCGCTCTCGTTCTACCCGCTCCCGGTGCTCCTCGGCGGGCTGCTCGGTGGAGCGCTCCTCGGCCTCGTCGGTGCGCGCGCGGCGTTCACGGGTGCCGCCCGTGCGTAACCTCGTCTTGTTCGGCGCGCTGGTGATGGCAGCCAGCGCCTCGGCTCGCCCACCCGAGGCCGAGAAGGCCGATCGCGCGGCGGCCACCATCGAGCTCGCCGATCTCGATCGCCGCGCGGCCTCGCTCGACGAGCAGGTAGGCCTGCGGCAGCGCATGCTGAAGCGTCGCGTGCGCTCGCTCTACAAGCTCACGCAGGGCGGCGCGCTGCGGCTCGTCGTCGAGGCAAAGGACGTCGAGGAGGTCGGTGCGCGCCTCGACGCGGCGCATCGCGTGATCGCTCGCGATCTGCACGAGCTCGGCGCGCTCGGCGAAGAGCTCCGCGAGCTGGCGCACGACAAGGTGCTGCGCAGCGACAAGGCCGCGGCGTTGAGCGTCGAGCTGCCGCGTGGCCCGAAGGTCGGACTCGAGCGTCGTCGCGGCTTCATCTCGCGCCCCGTGGCCGGCGTGATCGTCGGTGCGCTCGCTCGCACCCGGGTCGCGGGCGCGAGTCGCGGAGCGGCGTCTCTCGAGATCCCGCGTCGCACCGTCGAGCTCGCCACCAGCCCCGGCGAGTCGGTGCAGGCCTGCGCTGCCGGCACCGTGCTCTTCGTCGGTCCTGTCGACGGGCTCGGTCAGGCGGTCGTCATCGATCACGGCGATCACTACGCGACGTTCACCGCACGTCTGCGCTCCACGCGCGTCGTGCTCGGAGGGCGCGTGCAGGAGGGCGAGTCGATCGGTCGGGCCGCATCGACGAGCATCGCCTTCGAGCTCTCGGAGTCGCGCACGGCCCTCGATCCCGCCGTGTGGCTACGCGCGCCGCACGTCGTCCTGCCCGGCACCTCGGACGGAGCCCCGATCCCCGACGGCCCGGCTCACGCCGCAGCCGACCTCGTCCACCCGGCGTCTCTCTGATGGCGACCCGCGTCGTCTCGCACGTCGATGTCCCGCTCGCGGCCGATGACGCATGGGCGCGGTTCCTCCGGCTCGAGGACTGGCCCCGCTGGTTCCCGACGCTCACCGCCGTCGAGTGCGATCGACCCGCGCTCGCCGTCGGCGCGCAGCTCACGCTGCACCTCCAGATGGGCGGCCGCGGCGCGAAGATCACCTGCCTGGTGAAGCACCTCGACGGCCATCGCATACGATGGGTCGGCCGCGCGTTCGGGGTGACGGGCGATCACTCGTTCTTCGTCGAGCGACGTGACGAGGGCTCGCGCTTCACGAGCGACGAGACCTTCACCGGCCTGCCGCTCCTGCTCGTCCCGAAGCGCTACCTCGACAGACTGAAGGTCGAAGCGGACGCCGGGATGCAGCGCTTTTTGGCGCTCGTGTAGGGCGCTAAAGAACCGTCGTGCGCGCGAGCTTCTCGCGCAGCACGAACTCCTGGTCGACGCGCGCATCGATGCAGTAGACCTTGCCCGAGTCACGCGCACGACGAAGCGCGGCGTCGAGCTCTGGGCCACTGTCGACGTGCTCGCCGGCGCCGCCGAACGCCTCGACGACCTTGTCGTAGCGGATCGGCGCGAGCCGGGAGCCGATCGCGCGCTCGCGGCCGAACGACTGGATCTGCGGGATGAGGATCTGACCCCACGCAGCATCGTTGCCCACGACAACGGTCATCGGGCAGTCGAAGCGAACGCAGGTCTCGAGGTCGAAGCCGTTGAGGCCGAACGCGCCGTCGCCGAGGAGGAGCACGATGTGCGCGTCGGGACGCGCGCGCTTGGCCGCGAGCGCGAACGGCGGACCGACGCCGAGGGTGCCGAACGCACCGGGATCGAGCCAGTTACCGATGGCGAGCGGCGAGATGACCTTGGCCGCGAGCGTGACGACATAGCCGCCGTCACCCACGACGATCGTGTTCTCGTCGAGCGTGTTCTGGATCGCGCGACCGATGCGGAACTGGTTCATCGGAGCGCCATCGTCGCGCTCCCACGCGAGCTGACGCTCGCGCTTCTCGTTCTCCTTGGAGCGCAGCTCCTTGCGCCAGTCGGACCAGCGTTGTGTGCCGCGCTTTTCGAGCGCGGACGCGAGCGCACCGAGCGCGCTCTTGCTATCGGCGTGGATCATCACGTCGCTGCGGCGGTTCTTTCCGAACTGCTTCGCGTCGCGATCGATCTGCCCGATGTGCGCGGCAGCGTTGATGCCCTCGCCGTAGCCCATGCGGAAGTCGAGCGGCGCGCCGACGAGCACGAGCGCGTCGGTGTTGCGAAACGCATGCTCGCGCGACAGGGCGTAGAGACCGTCGTGCGTGGGCGGCAGGACACCGCGCCCCATCCCGTTCACGTAGAGCGGAAGGCCGAGCGCGACGAGCTTGCGGACCTCGTCGGCGGCGCCGTCCCACCAGATGGAAGAACCGCAGAAGAGGACCGGCTTCTCGGCCTTGTCGAGCATCGCCGCGAGGCGCTCGACCGAGGACGGGTCGGCGCCCTGCGGCAGCGCCTTGAACTCGGCCTGGTGCGTGCGCGTGACCTCGGTCTTGCCGACCATGACATCGAACGGGATCTCCACGAACACTGGACCCGGCACGCCCGACAGCGCGATCTGCGCAGCCTGACTCACGAGCTCGGCAACGCGATCGGGGCTCGTGCAGATGAACTGCGCCTTCGTGTGCTTCTCGAAGAGCGTGACCTGATCCATCTCCTGCAGTGTTCCGCGGCCCATGAGGCCCTGCTTCGGCGCACCGGCGATGATGAGCACCGGCGACTGCGCGAACCACGCAGCCACGACGCCAGTGACGGCATCGGTGACACCCGGACCCGCGGTGACGACCGCGACGCCGAGGCCTCGCGTGACGCGAGCCCAGGCATCCGCGGCGTGGACAGCCGCCTGCTCGTGACGGACATCGATGACCTCGATGCCGTGATCGATGCAGCCGTCGTACAGCGCGCAGATGTGGCCGCCGCAGAGCGTGAAGATGGTGCTGACGCCCGCGGTCTTTATCGCGAGCGCTGCGGCGTGACCGCCGAGCATCGGTCCCTGGGTCATGGACGTCCTGTGTGTACGTGTGAAGGCCAGCGGGCGCTACCCGCCTGCGCGCGTCGCGGGAGGTGAAGGAGCCCGCTCAAGGTTCGTGCTTAGTTGTTCGCCTTGAAGCGGGTGATCATCGTGCCGTAGTACCCCTTGGAACGGGGATCGTCCTTGTCCTCTCCGGCGAGACCGTACAGGGCATCCTTGTAGAGCGAGGTGTCGATGAACTCGGCCGTGGACGTCTTGGTCTTCGTGAACCGGTCGTTCGTGCGCTGGTAGAGCTCGACGCCCTTGCGCATCGGGTCGGGCGTGAGCGTCACGTACGCGGACATGATCGACGAGCGCACCTGCGAGGCCGGCATGTGCAGCCACTTGCCGATGATCGCAGCCGCTTCGACGGGATGCTCGATGACGAACTTGTGCGCGCGGATCGAGGCGCGGAGCAGGCGGACGTACTTGTCGCGGTTGCCCTTGAGCTGCGAGCGCGTGACGACCTGACGGCAGCACGGCAGATACGGGAAGAACTTCGCGAACGGCACGCGCACGTACTCGGGGTGCGTCTTGATGAACTCGATGTCGGCCGGCGGGAAGACCTTGGCGACGTCGAGCTGACCGGCCGCGAGCGCCTCGAACTCCTTGCTCGGGTCCTTGTACTCCTTGATGAAGAAGTCCGTCTCGTCCTTGAGACCGACCTTCTCGAGCTGCACACGAAGAACGTTGTTGTACTTGAACGCGTGCTCTCCGACGCCGTACGTGGTGTCGCCGATCTTGAGACCCTTGAAGGCGCGGATGTCCTTGTCGATCGCCTCGGCAGTCGGCTTCTTCATGAGCAGCGTCTCGGGGAGCATGACCATCGAGCCGATGTCGACGATCGGATCACCCTTGGCCATCGCCTCGTGCGTCGCGAAGCCGCAGACCGCGCCGGCCGCGTAGGTCTTCTGGCCGCGCTCGAGGGCGCTCGCGTTCTCGACGCCCTCGGCGACACCGACGCGCTTCGCGATCTGACGCGCGTCCTGGTCGGTCTCCACGAGATCGACGTCGAAGCCCTCCTGCTCGAAGAAGCCCTTCTGCTTGGCGACGATCCACAGCGAGTGGTTGAGCGCGCGCCAGTAGAGCAGCTTGATCTTTTCGAGCTTCTTTTCGCCGGGCTTGACTTCGTTTCCCGTGGACTCCGGATTCTGCCGCGTGGTGTTCATCGCGACCTCTGTGCCCTTTGTGGGCCTCTCCGGCTTCTCCGGCTTCTCCGACCCCTTGGCGACGGTCTCCGGCGTGTTTCCGACCTCCGGCTTGACGACCTCGGGCTTCGAGCCCTTCTGCGCGACGGCCGCGGCGTGACCGCCCTCGTAGCGCACGCTCGCGCGCCGGAGCTTCCAGTCGTCCTTGCCGCCGCTCGACTCGCCAGCGGTGGAGTCCTCGAGCTGGATCGCATCCTCGCTGATCCCCGCGGCGACGAGCGCGCGCTTCACAGACTCGGCGCGATCGGCGCGGAGGCGGCGGTTGATCTCCTCGGAGCCGCGCGGATCCGTCCAGCCGCTGACGTGGAAGGACGCGCCTTCACCCGCGGCCTTGACGAGCTTCTTCACCGCGCCGGGCTTCACCTTGGACGAGCCGGTCGGAAAGTAGATGGCGGACTCGTCTGCCTGAGCGAGCGGGACGGAGAGGATCCAGCCCGCCCCCGCGATCGCAAAGAGCGTCTTGGTGATGATTCTCATCTTGCTATTGTAGAGCCCGTACCGATGCGTTGCCAGATCTAATCGTTTCGCCAGGCAGCGACGATATGGTCGCGGTGCGACGCTAGGAGCCCGCTTCGTAGGCGAGCTCGAAGACGAAGCGGTTGCCGCGGCTCCACAGGACGACGAGCTTGAGACGCGTGATGCGCCAGCGACCGGACGCGTCCTGTACGAGCTCGTTGTCGTAGTAGCCACCGAGCGTGAAGTCGTTGTCCCCGCGATCGTTCGGCATGTAGTGGTTCGCCTGTACGTGGGCGTGACAGCGCGCGCGGGCAGGAGCTCCTTCGTCGCGCACCCCTTCGTCCAGATGCACGCGGAAGGTGCCGAGCAGGTGGTGCGTCGAGCGAAACGCGCTCATCGACCGCCGCACGCCGTCTGCCCAGGCGCGGCCCGACACGATCTTGGGCGCGGTGAAGAGCGACAGGTTGCGGCCACCACCCCACGAGGTGAAGTCGACCTCGACCTCGTCCGCCAGCGAGCCGGCGAGCAGATCCCAGTCGCGCAGGTCGATGCCGATCGCGTAGTCGGTGACCGCGTCGATGATGCGCTGGTGATCGACGAGAGCCTGGACGTCGCTCACTGCATCACCTGCCCACCCGAGATGTTGATGGCCTCGCCTGTCGTTCGACCTCCCCCGTCGGAGCACAGGAACAGCACGGAGGCCACACACTCCTCGGGAAGGATCGCGCGCTTCTGCGGGATGCTGTCTACGTAGAGCTTCTGCAGATCCTCGACGCTCTTCTTCACCGTCGCGGCGCGCTGGGTCATGCCGGCGCGCGCGAGCTCGGTGTCGACGTACCCCGGGCAGATCGCGTTGATCGTGACGTTCTTGCTCGCGACCTCGACCGCGAGCGCCCGCGTCAGGCCGATGAGCCCGTGCTTCGCGGCGCAGTAATCGGTGAGTAGTGGCAGGCCGACCTTGCTGCCGACGGAGCCCACGTTGATGACGCGACCCCAGCGACGCTCCACCATGGATGGCACGAGCGCGTGACAGAAGAGGTACGCCGAGCGCAGGTTCAGCTCGATCGTTCGCCACCAGAGCTCGGGCTTCGTCTCTGCGAAGCGTACCGGTCCGGCGGCCTGCCCGCCCGCGTTGTTGACGAGGATGTCGATGCTGCCGAAGGCGTCGAGCGCGGCGCGACAAGCGCTCTGCACCTGCGCACCGTCCGTGACGTCGGCCACTGCGACGACCGCGCGACCGCCGGCCGCGGTGATCTCGGCGGCGACCGCATCGAGCTCGCCACGCGAGCGTGCGACGAGCGCAACGGCTGCTCCTTCCGCGGCGAGGCCGATCGCGAGCGCGCGGCCGATGCCACGGCCGGCGCCAGTGACGAGCGCGTTCTTCCCGTCGAGCGCGCCCACCTTCGCTATCACCCCACCTTGGCGAGCAGGTAGCGGAAGCGGTTGGGCACCGAGATGCTGCCGTCGGCGCGCTTGTACTGGGCAAGGACCGCCTCGTGCGCCTTGGACACCGCCTCCTCGCCGCTGTGCGCCATCGCGCGCGCCGACACGCCGCTCGAGTTGATGCCGCGTAGCGCGGTCGCGAGGTCGGGGTACGTGAACGGTGAATCCACGTCCGTCGTGCGGACCGGAGTGAGCCCGGCCTCCTTGGCGAGCGACGTGAGCGCGGCCTCATCGGAGAGCGCGAATGGCCCGGGCGCGCCCGGCGGTGGTGGGGGAAGCAGTGGCTTGATGGCACCGATGAGCTTGGCGGCCTCGGTGAGGTCCGGCGGCGACCACGTGGCGATCACGACGTGACCACCCTTCTTCGTCACGCGCGCGGCCTGGCGGAGCGCTTCCACCGGCCTCGCGGCGTACTGGAACGAGTTGAACCCGGTGACGAGATCGAACGTGCCATCGGTGAACGGCAGCTCCTCGAGCTCACCCTGCCGGATGTCACCATTCGGCACGCGCTCGCGCGCGATCGCCAGCAGGTCTGGCGCAGCGTCGAGGCCGGCCACCTT
Organism: Polyangia bacterium; assembly: GCA_039923495.1. Taxonomy (GTDB): domain Bacteria; phylum Myxococcota_A; class Polyangia; order Palsa-1104; family Palsa-1104; genus JBDTCO01. Next base: position 8,342 of record JBDTCO010000027.1, on the reverse strand, counting down.
CGCGCCGAGTGCGGCCGCGAGCTGGAGCGCCATGCCCGAGCCGCAGCCCACGTCGAGGTACAACGACCCGGCACCGATGTGCGTCGCCTTCAACACGTGCTCGTAGAGCGGACGCGCCGTCTGTTCCTGATGATCGGCCCACTCCCGCGCGCGTGCGCCCCAGAGCTTGGCGTTGGTCTCGGCAGTTCCCATGTGACTCCTCCGCGTGACGTTCCCAGGGTGAGCGTAGAGGGCTTCAAAGTGGGTGTCCAGACGGTGCTACGATGAAGGCCGATGCAAGCCTCGCGCGCGATCGTCGATGTCGTGGTGGTCGGAACCGGCGCGGGAGCCGCGGCGCTCGTCGGCCGGCTCTGCAAGCGTGGCCTGTCGGTGTGCATGGTCGAGCGCGGCGTCGACGAGCCGCCTGCGAGCGCGCCCTCGGAGCTGCAGGCGGGGCGGGGCTTCGCGCCACCATCGGCGCTCACCAACACGCTCCTCGGGTCCGACGGCAAGCCGAGCGCACCGTTCGCGCTCGAGGGCAGCGCGCTCGGCGGAGGCACGGTTGTCTACACGGGCAACGTGCTGCGCTTCCAGCCGGGTGACTTTCACCGTCGACGCACGCTCGGCGACGTCGCGGGCGCGCAGGTCGCAGACTGGCCGCTCACCTACGAAGAGCTCGCGCCTTACTACGACGAGATGGAAGACGAGATGGGCGTGGCCGGCGACGCCGCGGCCAACCCCTTCGAGCCGCCACGACGCGGCCCGTATCCGGCGCCCGCCCTCGCGCTCGATCGCTCCGGCCACGCCTGCGCGGAGGGCGCGCGCAAGCTCGGCTGGCATCCATTTCCGATGCCGTCGGTGGCCAACCCAGCTCGCGGTCGGGCGGCGTGCGTGCGCTGCGGCCTGTGCACCGCGTTCCTCTGCACCGTCGACGCACGTTGGAGCGCTCGACCGCAGCTGCTCGCGGCGGCAACGGCGGGCACCCTCTCGCTCGTGCTCGGCGCCACGGTCACGCGCGTGCTCATGCAGGGCGGTCGCGCCACCGGCGTCGAGTACGCGACGAAGGATGGCGCGCTGCACGCGATCCACGCGCGCACGGTCGTGCTCGCGGCCAATGCGGTGCAGACCCCGAGGCTGCTGCTCCAGTCCGCGACGAGCCATCACCGCGATGGGCTCGCCAACGGCTCGGGGCAGGTCGGCCGCAACATGATGACGCACGTCATGGAGAACTTCATGACGATCGGACATATCGACGGCGAGCCCACCATCTCCGCCGCCGGTTGCACGCTCGGCATCCAGGACTTCTACGATCCGGTGCGTAGCGGCGCTCCGCTCCCCATCACGTTCGAGCCGCGGACGATGGGTGCATATGCCCCGTTCTCGCGCTTCGTCACCGGGGACCCGAGCTGGGCGGCACTCGACGAGGCCACGCTACGCGATCGCTTCTCGCGCAACGTCGTCATGCTCACGATGATGGAGGACCTGCCACGCGCCGAGAACCGCGTGCGTCTCCACGAGACGTTGCGCGACGCCCTCGGGCTCCCGGTGCCCGTGGTGGCGCACACGCCGCACGAGCTCGACATCGCCACCTCGCTCGTGGGCGCGGCCAGGGCGCGCGAGCTGCTCGCGGTCATCGGCGCCCGCGACGTCGTCTCCGTGTCGCCGCGCACCGCGCGCTTCCACATCATGGGCACGTGCCGCATGGGCGACGATCCCGCGACCTCCGTCGTCGATCGCGACGGCCGCACGCACGAGGTTGCGAACCTGTGGATCGCCGACGCCAGCGTGTTCGTCTCGTCGGCGGGCGTGAACCCGAGCCTCACCGTGCAGGCGCTGGCGCGACGCACGGCGGATCGCATGCTCGCGCGGGGTCCTGGTTAACGAATCTCGACGACCTCGAGCTCCTCTTCACCCTTCCGCGTGCGAAACGACACGCGCTCGCCAACGCGTGTGCCCGAGAGCGCGCGGGCGAGGGGTGAGAGCCAGCTGATGCGACCGTGGGCCACGTCGACCTCGTCGACACCGACGATGGTGTACACGGCGTCGCGATCGCCGCGGACCGTCACGGTCGCGCCGAGCTGCACGCGCATCGGGGACTCTACGATGGGCACGATCTCCGCGACCTCGAGGTGCACGTCGAGCTGCTGCAGCCGGCGCCTCGCCTCGCGTAGGTTTCCCTTTGCCGTCGGGCCGTCCACGGGCGCGGCGTTGCGTGCGCTCGTGATCAAGGACGGCAGCGAGGTCACCAGCGCGTCGTGCTCGGCGCGCAGGCGCGCGTGGCCCTCCGCGGAGATGTAGTTGCGCGAGCCCGGGGGCCAGGGCGGCACGTAGCTGGGAAGCGCGTCGTCTTCGCCGCTACCGTCGTCTTCCTTCGTGAACGCCTTGCTCACGGATCCGAGCGTAGCACCACGACGGGCATGGGCTATGATGCCGCCGCGTGGCGAGAGAGAAGAGAGCGCGGTTCGGCAAGCTGGGACTCGATGCGGAGGAGCGGATCACCGCCGGCCTCGCGCACCATCGTGCGCCCGCGTGGTCGGCCGATGGCAAGCACCTCGTGTTCGCCGTCGGGTCGAAGGACGACTCGGCGTGGATGGTGGTCGACCGACACGGCCGCGTCGCGCGCACGCTCGAAGGTCCAGCCGATGGCACCGCGTGCTTCTCTCCCGACGGCGGCATCGCGTTCGAGCGCCGCTTCGGCGCGACGACGGAGGTGTGGCTCACGCCCGGCGGCGATCTGCCCGCCGTGCGTCTCCTCGGTGGTGACGGCTCGCTCTACTGCGACCCCGCGCTCTCCCCCGACGGCGCCACGCTCGCGTGCGCCACCTCGCCCGATCCGGCCGGCGGCACACACCTCGTGCTCGTGTCGCTGTCGACCGGCACGCGCCTCGGCGTCACCGGCATGCCCCACCGCGCCGACCGGCACCCCAGCTTCTCGCCCGATGGCACCGAGCTCGTGTTCGAGGGCGTCGAGGGCACCGATCACGGCATCTTCGTCGCGCACCTGCAGCGCAACACCGTCACGCGCCTCACCGCGATGGAGGAGCGCGCGCGTCGTCCGAGGGTCGTCGATGATCGCCTCATCGTCTACGAGCGCCACGAGGACTCGGGCCACGTTCGCCTCTGCCTCCTCGAGCGCGGCACCGACGATGCGTGCGGCCGCAGCCACGTCATCGTCGAGGACGACACCGTCCGCATCGATGCCGCGTGCTGGGTCGGCAAGGGTGGCAAGGTGAAGCTCGCGTGGGCCGCACAGCGCGCCATCGCCGAGGGGGAGCCTCCACGCTTCGACATCCACGTGGCCCGCCTCCGTGGGGTGACGGCCACGCACGCAGACGAGGTGGTCACAACGTGAAGATCGCGGCCATCGACTGCGGCACGAACTCGTTCCACCTGCTCATCGCGCGCGTCACGGCGGATGGCGCCATCGAGCCACTCGAGCGCGCGAAGGAGATGGTGCGCCTCGGTGACTCTGCGTTCCGCGGCTTCATCGCGCCCGAGTCGTTCCAGCTCGGTGTCGAGACGATCCGTCGCTTCCGCGGCATCGCCGAGCGCGCCGGCTGCGACGCCATCATCGCAGTCGCCACGTCGGCCGTGCGCGAGGCGGAGAACGGTGGCGACTTCGTCCGCGACATCCGCGACGAGACGGGCATCGAGCTCACCGTCATCCGCGGCGAGGAAGAGGCGCGGCTCATCTACCTCGGCGCGCGCACGAGCCTGCACCTCGGCGGCAAGCGCGCGCTCATCGTCGACATCGGCGGAGGCTCGGTCGAGCTCGTCGTCGGAGACGCGCACAAATCGTACTACTCCGCGTCGCTGAAGCTCGGCGTGCTCCGCCTGCTCGCCGAGCACAAGCCGTCGGATCCCATCACGCCGGATCAGCGCGCGCGCCTCGCCGAGCACCTGCACCGCGCGCTCGAGCCATCGGCCGCGGCGGTGCGTCGCCTCGGCTTCGACATGCTGTGCATGACGTCGGGCACCGCGCGCGCCGTTGCCGAGCTCATCCCCTCTGCCACGCCGCCGGGCAGCCCGAAGGAGAAGCAGCGGCGCGTCTCGTTCCGCGATCTCTACGCGCTCGAGGACAAGCTGTGCTCGATGTCGGCCGCGGAGCGTCGCAACCTGGCCGGCCTCGATCAGAAGCGCGTGGACTCCATCGTCCCCGGCGTCATCCTCGTGCGCTCGCTGCTCGAGATGCTACACGCCGACGAGTACGTGCTCGGTGACGCGGCGCTGCGCGAGGGCCTCGTCGTCGACTTCGCGAGCCGCAACCGTCCCGGCATCCAGCTCGTCGACGAGTTTCCCGATCTGCGTCGTCGCTCCGTGATGCGCCTGCAGCGTCGCTGCCAGGTCAACACGGCGCACGCGGAGCACGTCGCGAAGCTCGCCCTCGATCTGTTCCGCGGCACGCGTCCGCTCCACAACCTGCCGAACGCCGACGGCGAGCTGCTCGAGTTCGCGTCGCTCATGCACGACGTGGGCTTTCACATCGCGGCGTCGAAGCACCACAAGCACACCGCCTACCTCATCGAGAACGCCGACCTCCAGGGCTTCACCGCGGAGGAGGTGCAGATCCTCTCGCAGCTCGCGCGCTACCACCGCAAGGCCACGCCGAAGGATTCGCACGAGGGCTACGCGAAGCTCTCCGATCGCAACAAGCAGCGCGTGCGCATCCTCGCGAGCCTGCTGCGCGTCGCCGACGGCCTCGATCGCGGCTACGCACAGCTCGTGCGTGGCGTGCGCTGCGTCGTCACGGACCGTGTCGTCGAGATCGTCGTCTCCACCACGCCCGAGACGCGCGGCGAGCCCGAGCTCGAGCTCTACAGTGCGCGTCGCAAGCGCGATCTCTTCGAGGAGACGCTTGGCCGCAAGCTGCGCTTCGTCTTCGACCAGCCGACCTCCGCCGGCTAGCCACCGACCGGTTCGACGCCGGCGTGGTCACGCAGCGACGTCGATCACCGCGCACCGGTGGACGGTCGTTGAGCTGGCCTTCGATCAGACGTCAACGTCGTCGGGAACGCCGACTCGTTCGCGAGATCGCAGCCAGCGCGAGCGCGGCAACCATGACGGCGAGCGCGCCGAGCCCCTTGGGCCGGGTGCGACCGCCCGCCGTGGTGCAGCCGCAACCTGCACCGCTGCTGCCTTCGCCTGCGTCTCCCGCATGCCCGGCATCTCCGACGGCGCCGTCGTGCGTGGACGGACCCTCATCGACCGAGCCATCGCCGGGAGCGCTGACGACGCCACCATCCGAGCCCGGGTTCATGCCGCTGCCCGCGTACGCGCCGCGATACGTGAAGGTCCCCTTCGGCGTCCCGTTGAAATCGACCGTGTAGTCGGTGTCCATCGCGAAGCTCGACTCGTCGAGCGGCGCGCCCGTGCACTGGCCGGGCTTCGGATAGAAGTCCATCTGACCGACCACGTCCGACGGGTTCGCGACGTAGTTCATTGCGTTCTGAACGGAGTCAGTGAGGTTGCCCGTGTTGTGCTGGATGGGACCCTTGATGGGCGTCGCCGAAAAAATGAGATTCCCCACGACGGCATCGCCTTGCGGGGCGGAGTTGCCAAAGACGATGCCGCTGCCGGTATCGTAGATCGTGTTGTTGTAGACGGTCGCGAGCTCGAGCGGCAGATCGTGGTCTTGCAGCACCAGCGCGCGGGTGGCGGGTGCGTCGACGAAGAGGTTGTCGTGAATGGTGACGCGCCCGGACGCCTGCATGAGTGACTCGCGCGGGTTGTGGACGAAGATGTTCCCGTAGACCTCGTAGCGATCCATCGCGCCGGCACCGGTGGCCGGGAAGCCGCCGACGAGGAGGTTCGGACGGTCCCCGTCGGGGCTCGGGTCGTCGTTCTTGATGAAGACGTTGTGACGGATGATCGTCGAGGTCGGGTTCGCGGGCATGCCGACGACCGACGGGCGTGGCTTTTGCCACTTGATCTCCATGCAGTAGCCGATCGGATTCTCGACGACGTTGCCCTCGATGAGCCCACCGATGAAGGGATCGGTGCCGTCGGAGTTGCCGAGGTACATGCCGGTGCCGGCGTTCTTGATGACGTTGTTGCGGATGATCCAGCCCCACGTCGGCGTCTTCGTGGAGATGGCGTCGTGCTGCTGCGAGCCGTGGTGATTGACGAAGGTGCACCCCTCGACGCGGATGTCGTGCACCGGCGGCGAGGTGCCGCCCTTCGCGCTCACGCCGAACGCGCCGTCGACGTTGTGCCCGTCGACGAGCAGGTTCTCGATGGCGACGTAGCTCGACGCCGTGATCTCGATCGTGTTGCAGCATCCGGCGAGGTCTGCGTCGACGACTGCGGTGGGCGGATTGCCGGTCGGCCCGCTGAGCGTGATCCACTTGCCGGGGCTGCCGCTCTTGTTGGCGATCGAAAAATGCGCGTAGTGGCCCGCTGCCAGGTGGATCGTATCGCCCGGCTGAGCCTGGGCGATGGCGGCCGCGAGCGTCGACGGGGTCGCGTTGATGTCGGCTGCCCACGCGACGCGCGCCACCAAGAAGAGCGGGACGACGAACGCGACGAGGACACCGATCTTGGCTGGCGCGTGCCAGCGCGCGACCTTCGGGCGGCTCGGCGGAGCTGTCGTGGTGTCGCAACCAGCTGCCGACGGCGACGGTGAGTGCGATATCATCGCACGACAGTCTATAGGACCTTCGCGGCTCCGCGAGCGTCTTCAGCCTATGCGCTGCGCTCGAGGAGCATGGTCGCGAACGCGGGCTCGACCCACAAGCCACGCTGCCGTTCATCGTCGACGAGCAGGATGAAGGTCCATGACCCGCCCACGCCGAGCTGGAGGAGGGGTGGGCCTCCTTCGACCTTGCGGCCGAAGGCTTGCTCGTCCGTGAGCACACGCGTACCCGCGCCCCACGCTTCGGGGACGAAGTTTCCGGGCGCGCCCCGCTCCACGGTGAGGACGAGTCGGTCGAGGCTGGTGAGCGCGAGACGCTGCTGGCCCGGCCGGTACTTGAGGCGCACGCCCACAGCAGCCGCAGCGACCGTCTTTCCGAGCCGCGCGGCCGCGCCCACGATCTCGGGGCCGAGCATCCGCCCCCGTACGGGCAGCCGCTCGCCTGAGTAGTCGGCACACACCGACACCCGCGTGAGCGATTCGCCGGGACGAACGAGAAAGTCCTGGCCGTACAGGCGAGTCAAGTACGCCTCGATCGACTCGCTCGCGCCTTGCTTCTGCGCCGCGATTCGCCACAAGCTATAGGCGACTCCACCCGCCACCATCACCGCGAACACCATCCACGTCGTCGTCTGACTCATCGCGGCGGCCATAGTAACGGAGACCACCACCCATGATTGCAAATGAAAACGAACGCACGAAGCACATCGGGACGCAGCTCCACAGCAGCAACGTCTTCTTGTCGCTCGGCCTTCTCTGCTTCGGCGTGTTCCTCGCGTTCAGCGGTCCGCTGTTGAATTTCGAGATCACCATCCGCCGCCTACCCCCCGTCGTCACGCATGTCGTCGGCTACATCGCAATGGCCCTCGGGTTCCTCGCGCTCGTGTTTCTCGACAAGAAGCAGGCAAAGTGTGTGCGCTGCAACAAGGGCTTCGCCGACGGCGAGGCAGCGTTTCCCGAGGAGCTCGACGCCACAACGCGGCCGCTCGTGCGCGCGGGTACGCCGGCGCAGCTCCTGGACGCGCCGGTTGGGTCCCGCTTCGGCGAAGGGACGCACCTCACGTTCAACTACTGCCCATCCTGCAAGGACGTCGGTGTGCTTTCGCTCCACGCGAAGCCGGGACAGAAGCCGGAGCTCGAGATGGACAACGTGCTCGTCCTCGGCGTGGCCGCGCAGCAGTTCGCCAACCTCTGCGAGTTGCACGAGCGCGTGCGAGACGCGAACAACACGGGGAGCTGAGCTCGCATTGCCATCGTGTCTTGCTCGGTGAGGGACAGGTAGCGAGCAAGTTCGACAGGTTCCGGTCGATCCCGCCGTGGCCTGTTTCCGACCCGTGCAGCGCACCGCCCGTCGTGGCAGGCTACGCGCCGTGACCGCTCTCTCTGCCACCGTCGACTCCGACCTGCGCGCCATCGAGGACGTCGCCGCTGCTCGTGTCGCGCTGCGCGAGCAGCTCGGTCGTCGAGTGATCGGGCAGGTCGAGATCATCGACCAGCTGCTCGTCGCGCTGCTGTGCCGCGGGCACTGCCTGTTCGTCGGTGTGCCCGGCCTCGGCAAGACGCTCCTCATCTCCACGCTGGCCGAGGCGCTCGAGCTCAGCTTCGGTCGCATCCAGTTCACACCCGATCTCATGCCGTCGGACATCACCGGCACCGAGGTCCTCGAGGAGGATCGCGCGACGGGCCAGCGGCACTTCCGCTTCCTGCCCGGCCCCGTCTTCGCGAACCTGCT
>JBDTCO010000026.1:0-20094 GCA_039923495.1 Polyangia bacterium | reverse complement strand
TGTCGGTGATCGAGGCCATCGCGACGGGCCGTATCGAAGACGAGGTGCTGGCGCTCATCGCTGGTGACGATCCCGGTCGTCGCGACGAGACACGTGCGTTCCTCGACGAGCTCGTCCGCAAGAACCTGGTGGTGCGCACGTGAGCGCGCCGGACACACTCGTCGCCGAGCTCACGTATGCGTGTCCGCTGCGCTGCGCGTACTGCTCGAACCCGACGAGCTATACGCGGCAGATGCTGTCGACCGACGCGTGGAAGGCCGCGATCGCCGAGTCCGCGGCGATCGGCGTGCTGCAGCTGCACCTGACGGGCGGCGAGCCACTGCTGCGCGACGATCTCGAGGCGCTCATCACCGAGGGGCGCGCCCAGGACCTCTACGTGAACCTCATCACGAGCGGGCTGCCGCTCGCGCGCTCGCGTCTCGAGCAACTGCGCGATGCAGGCCTCGACCACGTGCAGCTCTCGTTCCAGTCGGCAGACGCGGCGCACAACGATCGCCTCGGCGGCATCGCGAGCTTTTCCCGCAAGAAGGCCGTTGCTCGCTGGGTGACCGAGCTCGGCCTGCGGCTGACCCTCAACGTCGTGCTCCACCGCGGCAACATCCACGAGGTGCCGCAGCTCGTGGCGCTGGGACGCGAGCTGGGTGCGCAACGCATCGAGCTGGCGAACACGCAGTTCCTCGGCTCGGCGCTGGCCAACCGCGACGCGCTCCTGCCGACACGCGCGCAGCTCGAGGTGGCGCGCGCCGAGGTCGCGCGGCTGCGTCCGACGATGAACGGCATCGAGCTCACGTTCGTGCTCCCCGATTACCTCGCTGCGACCCCGCGCGCGTGCATGGGAGGCTGGGCACAGCGCTATCTGGTGATCGCGCCCGATGGTGCGGTGCTTCCGTGTCAGGCCGCGTCGGCGATCACGACGCTCGCGTGGGAGCGCGTGGGACAGCGCGCGCTCGCCGACATCTGGCGCGACTCGCCCGCGCTCGTGGCGTATCGCGGCGAGGCGTGGATGAAACCGCCGTGCAACACGTGCGAGCGCCGTACGCTCGACTTCGGCGGCTGCCGCTGCCAGGCCTTCTTGCTCACAGGTGACGCGGCCGCGACCGACCCCGCGTGCACGCTCTCGCCGGATCACGCGCTCGTCGAGTCAGCGATCGGCGACGCAGCGAGCGCGCCGACGCAGATGGGGCCGGGTCGACGACTGAAGCTCCTGTCGTCGAACGCGACGTCGACTGGCGAGGACTAGGCAGCACCCATCGCGTAGCGACGGCGGTGCTCGAGGTAGGCGCACTCGTGCTCCGCGACCCGCTCGACGATGCTGGTCTACAGCCACGACGGCGCATCGCTCGACTTGAACCGCCTGGACGCCATCTCCTCGAGCCAGCGCTCGCGTGAGGCTGCATCGAGCTGGCAATCGCGAGCCGGCGTGTAGCGTTGCGCTGCCGTTGACGTGGAAGTAGGGTAGCCGCGCCCATGCCACGCGTCGTCAGCCACGTCGAAGTCGAGGCCGTCCCCGAGGGCGGTGTGTTGCACGTCGACGAAGAAACTCTCGTCACGCCGCTCGCGCGCGAGAAGGCATCCGAGCGAGGTGTCCGGTTCGTGGAGGGTGATGGGCACGAGAGGGTTCGCGAGATCACGCGTCGCGTCGTCTCGCGGATGGCCGGTGAGTCGCCCGAGGTCATCGAGGCCGTCGTCACCGAGATCATCGGCGCGATGGCGCCAGGAGCGCTGGGGCACGGATCGATGGGACCGCGCATGCGACCACGCGAGCGCGCGATCCTCACGGTCACGGGTCGCAACGCCAAGGGCATCTGCGCGCTCACGACCACGACGCTCGCGCAGCTCGGCGCCGACATCCTCGACATCTCGCAGACGATCGTCGCCGACTTCTTCACGATGATCGTCGTGTTCGACATCAGCGAACTCACGCAGCCGTTCGATGTCGCCTCCGGGACGCTGCAGGAGACGCTCGCGTCCATCGGGATGAAGGCCACCGTGATGCACGAGGACGTCCTTCAGAGCCTGCACAGAGTCTGACGTGTTCTTCGAGACCGACGAGCTCCGCGCCACGCTGCGCATGATCGAGGCCGAGCACCTCGATATCCGCACCGTCACCATGGGCATCTCGCTGCGCGACTGCGCCACCGGCGACATGGCCAGCACGTGCGCACGCGTGTACGAGAAGATCATGCACGCCGCCGCGCGGCTCGTGCCCACCGCCAACGAGGTGCAGGCCACCTACGGCGTGCCCATCACCAACAAGCGGATCTCCGTCACACCCATCGTGCTCGTCGGCGAGCCCACGCGCGCCGACAGCTACGTCCCGCTCGCGGAGACGCTCGATCGCTGCGCAGCCGAGCTGGGCATCGATTACATCGCGGGCTTCTCGGCGGCCGTCGAGAAGGGCGCCACCGCCGGCGACCTCGTGCTCATCGACTCGATCCCCGAGGCGCTCGCCACAACAAAGCGCGTGTGCTCGTCGATCAACGTCGCGTCGACCAAGGCCGGCATCAACATGGACGCCATCGGCCGGATGGGCAGCATCATCAAGGACCTCGCGCGACGCACGGCCGCAGACGGCGGCATCGGCTGCGCGAAGCTCGTCGTGTTCGCCAACCAGCCCGATGACAACCCGTTCGTCGCCGGTGCGATGCACGGCGTCGGCGAGGGGGAGCGCGTCATCAACGTCGGCGTCTCGGGACCGGGCGTCGTGCTGTCCGCGGTGCGTCGCCTGCGCGCGAGCGGTCAGCGCGTCGACCTCGGCGACATCGCGGAGACCGTGAAGCGCATGTCGTTCAAGGTCACGCGCGCGGGCGAGCTCATCGGTCGCGAGCTCGTGGCGCGCCTCGGAGATCCGGTGCGGTTCGGCATCGTCGATCTCTCGCTCGCGCCGACGCCGGCCATCGGCGACTCCGTCGGCGAGATCCTCGAGGCCATGGGCCTGCAGAAGGTCGGCGCGCCTGGCACCACCGCCGCGCTTGCGCTCCTCACCGACGCCGTGAAGAAGGGTGGCGTCATGGCATCGTCGTCCGTGGGTGGGCTTTCGGGTGCATTCATCCCCGTCTCGGAAGATCACAACATGATCGAGGCCGTGCGCTGCGGTGCGCTCTCGCTCGAGAAGCTCGAGGCGATGACGGCCGTGTGCTCCGTCGGGCTCGACATGGTCGCGGTCCCCGGCGACACGCCCGATGAGACGATCGCGGGCATCATCGCGGACGAGATCGCCATCGGGGTCGTCAACAACAAGACCACCGCGGTGCGCATCATCCCCGTGCCCGGCAAGGGCGTGGGCGAGACGGCCGTGTACGGCGGCCTCCTCGGTGAAGCACCGGTCATGGCCGTGTCGCGCTGGTCGTCGCGCGACTTCATCCGGCTCGGGGGTCGCATCCCGGCGCCGATCATCTCGCTGCGGAACTGAGGACCGACATGCAGAAGACGCTCACACTCGCAATGACGATGGCACTGTGCGGGCTCGCGCACGCCGAGCCACCGAAGACGCCACCCAAGCCGGGTCCGGCGATCAAGGTGCCGCCGATGCCGCCGCAGATCGACGGGACGCTGTTCTCGGACCCGTCGACGGCGAAGTGGGAGCCGATCGCCACGTTGCCGAAGGGTGCGATGGGTGCGCTCATCGGGACGGAGCCTGCCGACAGCGGCATGGCTGGCTGGCTCAAGTTCCCCGCGGGCTACCACGTGCCGATGAGCTGGGAGACGCACATCACCAACTACACCGTCGTGGCGGGTCAGCTCACGATCACGAGCAACGGGCAGAAGCACCTGCTCGGTCCCGGTGGCTTTGCGATCGTCACGAGCAAGGACAAGCACGAGCTCAGGTGTGGCGCCACGGAGTGCCTCGTCGTCGTGCGTCACTTCGGTCCACCGGATCTGCACTGGGTCGGCGTCAAGAAGTAGCCATCTGCGCGCTGCTCTGTTTGGCAGCGACCGCAGAGGGACGTGAGGCGCAGCTCGTGGTCGCGGGTGCGACGCCGAAGCTCGCGTGTGGCGTCGTGGGCGAGTGGAAACGCGTCGCCGACGACGAACATGCCTTCGCCGATCGGCCCGTCGTCGCTCTCGATGGCGCGCGTGACGGTGGTACAGGCTGCGCGCGCACGCAGCTCTTGCGCTGGCACTTTTCGACCACGAGCGACACGCCTCGCGGGCTCCTCACGCTGCGCGCGCGCTACCAGCACGGCTTCGTCGCGTACCTCGATGGCGTCGAGGTGGCACGACGTCGCGTCGCGGGTGGAGTCGACTCGCTCGCGACCGATCTGCACGGGCCGGAGTGGGAGCGCATCCCGCTCATCGGCGTGGCGCTGTCACGCGGTGAGCACGTGCTCGCGGTCGAGGCACACCCGCGCACGGCCGGCCGCGAGCCGTCATTCGACGCAGCGCTCGAGGCCAGCGACGCGCCGCGCATCACCCACGGACCGTACCTGCTCGACGTGGGGACGACCTCCGCGCGCGTCGCGTTCGAGACGGACGCGCCGACGACGGCGACGGTGCGCTACGACAAGGGCCGCGTCGCGAACGATGTATCCGGCCAGCGGCACGTGATCACTCTCTCCGGCCTTCGACCATCGACGAGCTACGACTATCGGGTGCAGCTCGGCGACGACGCCGAGACTGCGCGCATTCCTTTTCACACCGAACCGCTGGCGGGGAGGCCGCTCCGCTTCGTCATCTACGGCGACGTGCGCTCGGGTCACGACACGCACGCGGAGCTCGTGCGCAGCATCCTCCACGAGGATCCGGACCTCGCGATCATGACGGGAGATCTCGTCGACATGGGCTCTGACGAGGGCGACTGGGATCGCTACTTCGAGATCGCGACGCCGCTCCTCTCGTCGGTGCCCGTGTATCCGGCGCCGGGTAACCACGAGTACGCGCGCGGGGGCAGGGGACAGGCACGCTTCCGCGCGCTGTTCGACATCACGGGGCCGTCGTGGCGATCATTCGAGGTCGCGGGCGTGCACTTCATCGCGCTCGACTCGAACCAGTATCGGTCTGCGGAGCAGCTCGCGTGGCTGCGTCACGATCTCGAGAGCGCGAAGCACTCGCGCGCGATCGTCGCGTACGCACACGAGGGCGCGTATTCGTCGGGGCTCCACGGCGACAACGAGATCGCGAAGACGCAGTACGCACCGCTGCTCGAGAAGGCGGGCGCGACGCTCTACGTGGGCGGCCACGACCACCACTACGAGCGAGGCCGCGTCGGGACGCTCGACTATATCGTCTCCGGCGGAGGCGGCGCGGAGCTCCGCTCGCAGCGCTGCGGCCTGCCCGGCAAGAAATCGTGCCCACCGCGCGTGAAGGCGCTGTTCAACCAACACAACTACATCGTCGTCGACGTGCTGCCGAAGCTCTTCCGCGTGTGCGCGAAGCGCCCCGATGGCACGCCGCTCGAGGCGTGCGTGACGCGCGCGTTGCCGCGCTAAGAGTTAGCGAGCGCCGCGGGTGTTCTTCGGCGGGTTGGGGCCGGTCCGCAGCGCGACGAAGGCGGCCTCGTCGGCGCAGCGCAGGTACGGGTTGAGCTGCTTCTGCTCGCCGATTGTGGAGGTCGGCGTCGGGCCGTAGTCGTGGCCGGGGTACACGCGCGTCGACTCGGGGAGCGCCGAGAGCCGCTGCAGGCTCGACCACAGGAGCTTCGGATCACCGCCTGGGAAGTCGGTGCGACCGCAGCCGCCGACGAACATCGTGTCGCCCGTGCACACGCAGCCATCGAACACGTACGAGATGCCCGCGCGCGTGTGCCCCGGCGTCGCGATCGCACCGATCTGGACGCCGCCGACGAAGAACGTCTCGCCACCATCGAGGGGGTGAATGTCGAGCGAGGCGGTGGCCTTGGCCGTCGCCTTGCGGACGGCGTCGAGCTCGCCGCGACCGACATAGACGCGCGCGCCCGTGAGCCGCACGACGTCCCACAGCCCGTCGATGTGATCGTGGTGCGTGTGCGTGATCAGCACCGCCTCGATGTTCAGATCGTGCGCGGTGGCCTCGCGTAGCAGGCGGTCGACCTCGTATGCGGGATCGACGATCGCCGCGTGGCCATCGTCGTCACCGAAGACGACGTTGAAGTTCTGACCCATCCCCACCTCGATCTGGAGGATGCGCGTGCCGCTCGTGCCTTCTTCCTGCCTGAAGACCGCCATGCGACGCAGTCTAGCTGCGTGCTAGCTTTTGCGCCGTGAAGATCTCCGACCGCCTGAAGAGCGAGAACCCATGCTTCTCGTTCGAGTTCTTCCCGCCGAAGAGCGACGCGGGCGTGGCGCAAATGTTCGACACGCTGCGCGAGCTGCAGCCGCTCGATCCAGGCTTCGTGTCGGTCACGTACGGAGCCGGTGGCTCCACGCGACAGCGCACGTTCGAGCTCGTCACGGCCATCAAGAAGGAGACCGGCATCGAGGCCATGGCGCACCTCACGTGCGTGGGCCACTCGCGTACGGAGCTCACCGCGCTCGTCGATCGCTTCGCAGACGCCGGCATCGAAAACCTGCTCGCGCTGCGCGGTGACGTGCCGTCGGGAGGGCTGCCTACCATCGCAGATGCGCTCACCTATGGCTCCGAGCTGACCGCGCTCATCCGCGAGCGCCGGCCGCAGATGTGTATCGGTGGCGCGTGCTACCCCGAGGGCCACATGGAGTCGGAGACGCGCGATGTCGATCTCCGCAACCTCCGCAGGAAGGTCGCCGCCGGGAGCGACTTTCTGGTCACGCAGCTGTTCTTCGACAACGCGTTCTACTTCCACTTCGTCGAGCGCGCGCGTGCGCTCGGGGTCCACGTGCCGGTCGTACCGGGGATCATGCCCATCACGAACTTCGAGCAGATCGATCGGTTCACGCGCATGTGCGGCGCGACGATCCCGACGCGCCTGCGCCTCGAGCTCGAGCGTCGCAAGGACGATCCCGAGGCGATCCTCGAGCTCGGTGTTGCGCACGCCACGCTGCAGTGCGCGGAGCTCCTGCGCATGGGCGCGCCGGGCATCCACTTCTACACGCTCAACCGATCGCGCGCGTCCCGCATGATCTTCGCCGCGCTCAAGAGCGCTGGCTTCTAGCCGTCTCTCGATCACACGCGCAGGGGCGTCGCCACGACGTACTGATTCCGGGACCTATCTGGTCTTGAACACGAGCTGCGCCGCGCCGACGTTGTCGGTGGAGTCGGCGGCGCGGATCGCGATGGTGTGGTTGCCGGAGGCCAGACCCGTCGGAAGCTTCAGCGAGAAGGCCTCCTCGAGATCGTCGAGGAGCCCGTCCTTGCTGCCGAGTACCTGCCACTCACCGCCATCGAGCGCCCAGGCGAGCTCGGTCACCCGAGAGGAGAGGTCCTTCACTCGTCCGGTCGCCTGCGCGCCCTGGCCCTTCGGGTACACGACCTCGAGCCCGAGGATCTCCGGCTTGCGGTTGTCGACGAGGATCGGCGACGAGGTCAGCGCGCTATCGAGC
The DNA here is from genome assembly GCA_039923495.1 of Polyangia bacterium. Taxonomy (GTDB): domain Bacteria; phylum Myxococcota_A; class Polyangia; order Palsa-1104; family Palsa-1104; genus JBDTCO01. Next base: position 12,658 of record JBDTCO010000026.1, on the reverse strand, counting down.
GCCACCTCACGTGGGTTCGCGCGCTCGTCGGAGGCGACCACGCGCACGAGGTAGCGACCATCGGGCAGTCCCTCCGTGCTCCAGTCGTACTCGGCCTTCGTGAGCGGGCTCGGTCCGCCGAGGAGACGCCAGTTCGGATCGTTCTCCTCGCGGAAGTAGACGCGATAGACGAGCTCGTCCTCGTCGGGGTTCTCCGTCTTCCAGCGCAACGGCACGATCGACGAGTGCGCGCGCACCGAGATCTGGGGCTCGAGCGTGACCAGCTTCTTGCGCGTGCTCTTGCCGTCGTCACCCGTGGTGATCTCCGTGACGCGCGGGCGTTGATTCTGCGGCAGGTAGTACGCATCGAGCTCGCGCAGCACGCCCTTGGGTGACAGCTTGCAGCGCACCTGCAGAAACCGCCCCGTCGGGCTCTGCACGCGACCGCTCGCCTCGTCGGTGCGGGTCTCGGGCTTCTCCAGCGGCTGCCAGCTCGTCCACGTCGCGTCGGGCTTCTGCGTGTTGCCCGAGCGCGTGGACAGCTCGACGCCGGTCCCGAGCGCACACACGCGACCCCAGCGCGCCGTGAACTGCGCGTCGAGGACCTTCGACAGGTACAGCGCTTCCTTCGGCGTCCCGCCGAGGTGATAGAGCGCAGCGGCGTCACCGGTGCCGAGCACCGGCGCTCCGCCGAGGTCGAGGAACAGCACCTGACGTTCGGGCAGATCGAGCACGGTCGCGACGGTGTGGTCCGCCCGCAGCTGGTACACGCGGCCGTTCGAGCCCGACGCGGCCCACAGTGTACCGTCCGCGTCCTTCGCGAGCGCGGTGAAGTAGCCGTCGGAGAGCGAGTGCAGCTCTTCGAGGCGACCATCGTCGTCGACGCGATAGACGGCGCCCTTGCCCTTGCGATCTCGCGACGCCGGCAGCGACAGAGACAGCGACACGCCGAGCGACGAGGAGGCGCTCTGCCCCGACGCGGCCTGCGCGGGCGTCCGCGCGGACTTCGACGACAGCGCGCTCAGCATCGGCAGCCCCGCGCCCTTGAAGTCGTTCACGGCGACGTAGGTGCTGGCCCTGTCGCGCCAGATCGCGCGGACCTCGTCGCCGTCGAAGTCGTGCACGACGCGGACGTCGGCACCGTTGCCGTGCGGCGTCACGCGATAGAGGATCGCGGAGTCGGCGCTGCCGACGAGGAGCGAGCCGTCTTCCGCGCGCACCATGGAGAGCAGCTGCTTCTCGCCGCTCGACCACAGCAGCCTCGGCTTCGCGGTTCCCCTGTCGAGGTCGACGTCGAGCGCGAAGAGCTTGCCGGCGGGTCCCGTCGCTGCGTAGAGCGTGTGTTTTTCCTCGTCCCACGACAGGGCCCACACGTGCTCGGCGTCGAGCTTCGCTAGCTCCCTCACGCGCGGCACCTTTTCGCCGAGCTCGTCGATGACGAAGATCTTGCCGCTCGGCAGCGTCGAGGCAAACAACCTGCCGCCCTTCGCGCGTGCGAGCGCAGCGACGAGGACACCATCGAGCTTCGCTATCTTGCGAGGCCGGTCCTTGCCGCGCTGTGCCCACACGTCGGCCTGATCGCCGGTGCCGATGTAGAGCGTGCCGTCGACGCGCGCCGACGAGTACGCGAGCAGCTCGCCGAGATCGACGCGTGCGCTGTCGACGCCGGTGCGGACCTCACCGACGGAGTCGATCTGCGTGCCCCTGGCTTCGCCCTCGTCGAACTCCTTGTAGGTGGTGACGCGGAACACGCGTGTCGGTCCGGCCAGCGTGGGCGTGGGGATGGCGAGGAGGACGAGCAGCAGTGCGCGTTTCACAGAGAAGGCTCCGTTCAGCGACGCTCGTGGACGCGCAGGATGAGCTCCTGCTTGCCCACGGTGACGTAGGACGTGGGAACGATGTTGCGATCGACGCGGTGGAGGGTGTCGGAACGACGAGACGCGGTGGAGGGACGCAGGCTGTCGAGCACGGAGCCCGGCAGCGCCGGGACGAGGTGACCATGAAGCGTGACCCCCTCGTCGGGGAGCTCGAGCCCGACGACGAGCGCCTCCGCCGGATACACGCGCCCCAGGTTGACGATGAGCTCGCGTAGCGACTCGGGCGGCGCGCTGTCGGGATGCGCCGAGCCGCCGGACTGCACGGTGACCTTGACCGTCTGACCCGCGAGCGACAGCGGCACGTCGAAGGGCACGAAGATCGTCTCGTCGGGCTTGCCGTAGGGTCGCAGCGTCACTCTCAGGCTCGGTCGTGAGCCGGCCTCGACAGTCTCGGCACCCATCGACAGCTCTGTGATCTCCGCAATGTCTGCGCGATACGCGACGTCGAGATCGATGTCGACGCGATCGACCAGCGCGGGCGCGAACGAGTTGAACAGGATCTCGTTGAGCGCGTGCAGGCCGTGCGCGGAGCCGAGCGAGCGCGCCGTGACGCCGTCGGGCGCGTAGATCTGATCGTTCACGTCGAGCGACGGCTGGTTGCGGATCGCGATGTGGGTCTTCATCGAGATCGTCGCGTCCGTGGCGTCTGCCGCGGCCGACGTTGCAGCCGACGCGACGACGGACGTGGCGAGCGTGCCCGTGAGGAAGCGATGGCGCGCGACCTCTACGGAGAGCTTCTCGACCGCGCGCCCCGGCACCTTGATCGTGATCGTGATCGGCACCATCGGCACGCGACGACCCATGTCGCCGACGATGCCCGCCTGACGGTCCTGCAGGAGCACCCCGGCCTCCTCGAGCGGCGACGAGATCTTGAACGACGTGTTCATCGACGACATGAGCGCGTGGACCGCCGCCGTCGAGATCGGGATGGCCACCTCGCCCGCGTTGAACATCGGATGTCCGAACGCCAGCACCTTGTCGCCCGCGACCGCCGTCACGGTACCCGTTGCGACGGCGCTCACGTCACCGCGGATGAGCTCGACGGCGATGGTGCTGCCCGGCTCGAAGCGTGCGATGGCGGGCTTGCCTCGACGCGGACCGCGAGTCCCGCCGCCTTGCTGTGGCACGATGTGAAAGGGTGCGAGCGACTCGCCGAGCTCGGCGATGGCCTGGCTCGACAGCCCGGACACCGACAGCGGGATCGCCGACGGGGTGAGTCCGCTCGCATCGACGGTGGCGTGGAGCGGTGACGCGTCATTGCCTCGCAGCGGAAGGTCGAGCTCGCGCACCATGTTGGCGATGGGCGTGACGCCCGCGATCGGGTCCTTCGCGAAGCCCCAGCCGTATGCGAGCGCGCCGGCGAGCCGCTCGTTGAAGTAGATCGGCGAGCCCGACATCCCCTGCGCGATGCCGCTATGAACGAGGCGCGGATCGTCGGACTTGACGAGGATGACGTCCTGCTTCGGCAGGAAGTTGTGCAGCACCGCAATGAGGTGGACCGCGAAGCGCTCGGGCTTCACACCCTCGAAGACCGTGAGGCCGTACCCATCCATGCCGGGCCGGAGCTCCTCGATGGAGATCGTCGATCCGACGCTCGGACCCGGAGCGCCCTGCGACGTCTGCACGGGGAACGCGGCGGCGAGCATCACGCACGCGAGCAGTCGCCGAAGGGAAGCGCTCGTCATCGCGCCGCTAGCCTGGCGCCTGGCGGCCACCGACGAAGATTACGCTGCTGGATGAAGGTCTCAGTACTGGCTGGGGACCGTCATGTCGATGGCCACCGGGCACACCGACGCGGTCGTGGGGAAGCACGTGTTGGTCTGCGTGTCGCAGCAGGCCGTGCCCTGGTTCGTGGCCGGGCAGCTGTTCTGGCAGTCGCTGTCGCTTGTGCAGCTCGGCGCGCAAGCCTTCGCGAGGTCGGGCGTGGGCTGCTCGGACGCATCGGCGACGATGAAGTTGCCGAGATCCTTCGCGACCGGGAGTGGCGCACCGTTGCTGCCGCAGCCGGCGAGAGCCGCGAGGCCCCCGAGTATGCAGCTCATCATGAAGCCCGTGACAAACGACGCTTTTTTGCTGGTGGTCACAAGCCGAGCGTTACACTATCTCGCCAGCCAAGCCAAGCGATTCCCGCAAGGTTTTCGGCGTGCTCATGCCTCGGTCACGAAGAACGCGCCGGGCGCTGCCGCTCCTCCTCCTGGTGGGGGCGCTGCTGTATCTTCCCTGCCTCGATACGCCGTATCTCCTTGATGATTATATGCACGCGGCCATGGTCACAGGCCGAATGGGCATCGTTCGGGGGCCTTTCGACCTCTACGACTTCGTCAATGACGCGGACCGCGCGATGTTCAACCAGCGCGGACTCCTCCCCTGGTGGGCGGACGCCCACCTGAAGATCCGCTTCTACCGGCCGCTCCCGAGCGCGCTCCGCTGGCTGGATCTGCACGCGCTCGGCACCCACATCCGGCTCATGCACGTGCACTCGCTGTTCTGGTGGGCGCTCATGGTGGTGCTGGCCGCAGGGCTGTTCCGGCGGCTGCTCACGCCGCGCGCCGCGCTGGTCGCTACCATCATCCTCGCGCTCGGTCCATGGAACGTGATCCCGCTCGCGTGGCTGGCCAACCGCGAGGTGCTGATGACGCTGGTGTTCGGCATCGTCGCGCTGCGCTGCTCGCTGCGCGGAGGTGTCTTTCTCGTCGGGGCGTTCGTCGCGTATGTCGCTGCGTTCTCCTGCGGCGAGTACTCGTTCTGCCTCGGTGGTTATGCGCTCGCCCTCGCGCTGCTCGGTGCGCCACGCCCCGCGCGGACCCGCGTGCTCGAGCTCGCGACGTTCGTCGGGCCCGCGGTCGGCTACCTCGCGATCCGCGCTGCGCGTGGCTACGGCACGTTCGCCTCGTCGTTCTACGCCGATCCGCTGCGCGAACCCGGCAAGCTGCTGTGGCTATCGCCAGCGCGCATCGTGAAGCTGCTCGCGCAGTCGTGGCTCACGCTCGGTACCGATCCGTGGAGCGCGAGCGCGCCGATGTGGGCCATCTGCGCCGGCGTCGCGGTGCTCCTCGTGCTGTTCGTCCTCGGTGCGAGACGGCTGTGGCCGGAGCTCGATGCGTCGCAGCGCCGCACCGTCGGCTGGCTCCTGCTCGGCTCGCTCGCCGCGATGCTCCCTGTGCTCGCGGCCGCCCCGTCGGTGCGGCTGCTCGCGGTCAGCGCGTTCGGCATGGCCGCCGTCGTCGCAACATTTCTGGACGAATGCTGGTCGCCCAAGGATCCGACCTTGCGCCGACGGCCCGAGCTCGTGGGGCTGGTGGCCACCGTGCTCGCGTTCACGCAGCTCGTGCACGGCCCGATCGCGTCGCTGCTGTGCGGGATCGGGTTGCGTCGCAGCGCGCACATCAGTGACGACGCCTCGCGCGCGCTCGCGAAGCGCATCGACGAGGAGCACCCCGCCGAGGTCGACGTGGTGCGGGGTGGCGGACAGGCGTTCTTCGGACCGTTCGCGTTGTCGCTCTACTGTCTGCCGGGCGAGCTGCCGCCGTGGCACATCCTCTCGCAGTCGCCGCACGTGCTCGCGCTCATCCGCGAGGCCAACGTCATCGAGCTGAAGGCAGCGGAGCGCGTGCCGCTCATTCCTGGCGGTCGCGACAACCTCTATCGCGACACGTCGCGCGGCTATCGTCCCGGCGACACCATCGAGCGCACGGGCCTGCGCGTCGAGATCCTCGAGGTCGGTAGCGAAGGTCCGACGCGCGCGCGTTACACGTTCGCCCGCCCGCTCGACTCGAAGGCGCACCTGTGGCTCGACGAGCGCACCGGGGGCCTCTCACCGGCAGCCCTGCCGCCAGTGGGCTTCGGTGCGCCCTTTGATCCGTAGTCCGTAGTCCGTAGTCCGTAGTCCGTAGTCCGTAGCCCCTAGAGAATCGGCACGGTCGAGTCGTCCTGTACGCACGACGACAGGTCGAAGAGCATGAACGCGAGCGCCTTTTCCTGGTCGGTCATCGCGTCGGTGGCGCACGCATCGGGGAACGGCTTCGAGTTGTCGGAGACCGCGCCGGCCGTCGCGTGGAAGTCGGAGAAGACGACGCGGCCGCAGTACAGTGGCTGACCCATGTCGTCGGAGGCCGGATCGGTCGGCGTGTTGAACGTGGTGTGCATCACGGCGGGCTTGCCGTTGTTGACGTTGCTGTCCTTGCTGAAGTCGAACGTGGCCCACGCCTGTGCGTAGGTGGGGTCGACGTCGATGAGGTCGGAGCGGCCCTGATTGATGTCGAGCGTGCCCGGCGCCGACTTCGCGCCCGCGGCCGTGAGCCACGCGATGAAGTCCATGCCCTTCGGGAACGTGTTCACGAGCGTGGTCGCGATGGTGTTGTTGTAGTCGTCCTTCTGGCCGACCGGCCACAGACCACTGCTGCTCTGCTTCTTGGCGATCTTGTTGTACGGGCTGTTCGGGTACGTCAGCCAGTCGTAGCTGTAGTGCGTGCTGAAGAGGCGACCGCCCGCGTCGAGGTACTGCTGGAAGAGGCCGCGCGGATCGGTGGGAAGCGCCGTGCCGTTGACCTTGCTCTTGTCGTACTCCGAGCCCTCGCAGGGCACGAGCACGACGTCGTACTTCTTGAGGCTGTCGAGCGAGCTGTAGAGCGTGTCAGCCGTCGGTGCCGACGGCGTCGTATCGAGCCCCGGCGAGTCGGTCCCACGGAAGAAGTGGATGCGCCCGGTGCCCGACGGCACGGTGATCTCGGCCGGGTCAATGCCGAGCTTGAGGAAGAGGCACTCCAGCGGATCGGCCTTGCCGGTCGCGATGGCCATGTGCGGGATGTGACCTTCGCTCGAGTTCTTCGGCAGGCGCGTGGTCTCGACATCGGTGAGCGGCGTCGTCGCGCAGTCGGCGACGCTCGGGATCGTGACCTGGCGGCGCCAGCGACCGAGCTGGATGACGAGCGGGATGTTCGACCCCGTGGGGACATCCACCAGCGTGAAGGTGCCGTCGGAGCCGGTGAGGGCCTTGGCGACGGGGTCTCCCGAGAGCTTGCCGTCGCAGCGGTCGCAGGTCACGCCCTCGGTGAAGTCCTCGATGGTGCCGTTCGGGACATACACCGCCGCGTTGTAGAGCGGGAGCGTGCCGTTCGGTGCGTAGACCGTACCCGTCAGCGTCGTGTGGCCGCTGTTCGGACACGACCGGTTGACGTGACTACGCAGATCGTCGACGGCGATGTCGGGGCCGACCTGTCCGCTGGCATCTCCGCCTTTACCGCCATCTCCGCCGCTACCGCCGTCGCCGTTCTTCTGGTGATGACACGCCACGAGCGAGACTGCGAGAAGCGAGGAGCAAAGGACCCGGGTCACGAGGGTCATGGTGGACCTCCAGCGAACAGCGGCGCGACGGGAGAAGACCACGCGTGTCTCCAGCCTATCAGCCACGCGGTTACGCCGCCAGCTTGTCGCGCAGGGCGAGCGAAGGCTTTTCGATGAGCACGTGCATCACGTAGCCGACCGCGAGCGAGGCACACATCGCCAGCGTGGTGCCACCCAGCCAGAGCAGGATGTGCGGCACGTGCCGCTTGTCGGCGACATGTACGAGCGGCATCACCAGGTCATCGATGAGTGGGATGTGTACGAGGTACACGCCGTAGCCGAGCGTCGCGATGTACCGGAAGATGGGCAGCCCGAGGAAGCGACCGAGCGGCCCATCGGTGTGCAGGAGCAGGATCAGCGCCGGGAAGTACATGAGGCTCGTGAGCGTGCCCCACGCGAAGCACTCGAACAGCTGCAGGTGAGCTCCATAGATCGTGCTCGGAAACCACAGGACCCACAGCAGCGTGAGCGAAGGGAGCGCGAGCAGCGCGCGGTGCAATGGTGCCTGCAGCCACAGCGTGATCTCCTTGCCCCACCGACGATGCACGAACGCGAGCAGGATGCCGACGATGAGGGTGTCGAACCGCGTGTAGGTGTGGAAGTACAGCTCGTCGTGGAGCTTGAGCTCGTCCCATGGTCGGCCGTGCAGGTACACGGCGAGACGGATGATCGTGCCGAGCGAGCACGTGCCGAGCAAAAGCGCGAGGCGTCCGCGATCGGAGCGAAGCCTGGTGAGCGCGAACAGGAAGCCCGGCACCACGAGGTAGAACTGCTCCTCGAGCGCGAGCGACCAGCCCCACAGCATCACGACGCTCTTGCGCCCGAGCGGCACGAAGTTCGTGAGGTACGTGTACTCGTACGGGAGGTGCGCGCGCTGCTGGTCCGTCAGCACGGTCGTGAGCGCCAGCACCGTGAGCACGATCCAGTACGACGGGAACGTGCGGAACATGCGGCGCAGGTAGAAGCGCCCGACCTGCGGCTTTCCGGCCACGTCGATCGAGTGGAACAAGATCGAGCCGATGAGGAAGCCGCTCAGGATGAAGAACAGGTCCATCCCGAAGAACGTCGAGATCGAGAGCGCCAGCAGGTCGCGAGGCAGCGAGATGGCGTTCTCACCGACGAAGATCCAGCTGATGTGGTACTGCACCACGCTGATGATCGCGAAGACCCGCAGCCCGTGGAGCGCGGGGTAGCGGTTGTCGAGCAACGCCAGCGAGCCGAGGCGGCGAATGCGCGATTCCGACACGACGGCGAGCATCGTGCGCCGGCTGCGTGGCGTCAACGTCACAGCGTGGGCCTTGACGTGCTCGTGCGCGCTGACTAGCGTCCGCGCATGTCGTCCCTGCGCGCCGTGATCGTCTCTCTAGTTTGTGTGGGTGGCTGTGCGTCGGGTACGAACCCGAAGCTGCTCTACGGCACCTACGACGTGCAGGTGACCGCGTTCGGCAAGACGGACCCGGACATCGTCACGGTCTCCGAGGGCAACGGGGCGCTCATCCTCGACTTCAACTACGGCTTCTACACCGACTCGGGCGCGGTGAACGCGTCGGGCATCCGCGCGAAGCTGTCGGACCGCGACCTCAAGATCGCGTCGCAGCCGATCCATGTCGAGCACTCGACGGGGTCGATCGATGGGACGGTCACCGGGCAGGGCACCGCCGACGGCGCGTCGCTCACGCTCACGCTCAACGTGCTCCCCGTGAACTTCGCGGTCCCCGATCCGAGCGGCGGCGTCGAGCCCGCGGGCAGCACCGTCGACTACACGCTGACGGGCACCAAGCAGTAGCGGTCTCGTCGCTGCGCGCTGGGACCGGGTGCAGGCTACGGTAGAAGGACGGTGCCGACGGTTCCGGGCGCGGCAAGGGCTGCCGCGATGTCTCGCTGAAGGATGTAGATGGCCCGCACGCCGCCGGCAATCGCAGCGAGCGACTCGTCGAGCTTCGCGACCATGCCGCCCTTTGCCACGCCGCTGTCGATGAGGGCGCGCCCCTCGGCGACGGTGAGGGTTCCGTAGCGCGAGGTGGGATCGTGGAGGTCGCGCATCACGCCCGGCACGGAGGTGACGAGCACGAGCGCGTCGACGTCGAGCGCGCGCGCGAGCTGGTTGGCGACGAGATCTGCATTGATGTTGAGCAGCGCACCGTCGTCGCTGTGTCCGAGGCACGCCACGACGGGCAGGTAGCCCCCGTCGAGGAGATGACGGATGAGCTCCACGTCGAAGCCGGTGGGGTCGCCGACGTGGCCGAGGTCGATGGGGGCGGGTCCCGCGCCGGCGAGCACCTTTGCAGGTCGCTTCGTCGCGCGGATCGCTCCGGTGATCCCGACGGCGCGCAGCCCCGCGGCGGCGAGGCCGTTCTGCAGCGCGACGTTGACCTTGCCCGCGATGGACAGCTGCACGACCTCGAGCGTCGCCGCGTCGGTGAGGCGGCGGCCGGCGATCATCTTCGTCGCCAGCCCGAGCCGCGCTGACAGGGCCGTGACCTGCGGACCCCCGCCGTGGCTCACGACGACGCGCGCGCCGGTCGCGATGAGCGCGGCAACCTCGGCGGCTATCTCGGCGAGGCGCTCCTCGACGACCTCACCACCGAGCTTGACGAGGTACAGCGGCTTCGTGGCCATCACGGCCACGCGCCCGGGTCGACGAGCGTGAGACGCTCGTCGAGGCCGAGCAGCAGGTTCATGCTCTGGATGGCCTGCCCGGCGCCGCCCTTGATGAGGTTGTCGGTGACCGAGAAGGCGCACACGACGCGCCGGCCCGTGCGCGGATCGACCTCGTCCGATACCTGATAGCCGACCTCCACATAGTTCGAGCCTGACACCGCCGCGACCTCGGGCAGCCGCCTCTTCGGCACGCGCACGAACGGCTCGTTCGCGAACGTCTCGGCGTACGCCGCAGCGATGCGCTCCTTCGTGACGCTGCCATCGACGTGCGCGAAGCACGTGGCGAAGATGCCGCGGCTCAGCGGCGCCGAGATGGGCACGAAGCGTAGCTGGAGCTGCTTTGCGCCGGCCTGCTCGAGCGTCTGCACGATCTCCGGGATGTGCTGGTGCTCGAGCGGCTTGTAGGTGCGCAGGTTCACCGAGCGCGTGGGATGGTGCGTGGTCACCGTCGGCACGACGCCGGCACCGGACGAGCCGGTGATGCCCACGACCTCGAGCTCTCCTTCGAGCAGCCCGGCCTTCGCGAGCGGCAGGAGGCCGAGCTCGATCGTGGTGGCGAAGCAGCCCGGCGACGCGACGTAGCGCGCGGCGCGGATCTTCTCGCGGTTGAGCTCGGGCAGCCCGTAGACGAACTTGCCGAGCAGCTCGGTCGCCGGGTGCTTCTGCCCGTAGTAGCGCTCGTACAGGGCGGGATCCTGGAGGCGAAAGTCGCCGGACAGATCGACGATGCGCGCCTCGGTCTCGGCGATGATCTCGGGCACGTTGTGCGCGGCGACCTTGTGCGGCAGGCCCAGCAGCACGACGTCCATGCCGCGGGCTGCTTCGGCGGGCGTGAGCTTCTCGAAGCGCAGCTCGCTCATACCTTCGAGGTGAGGGTGCGCCGCGGACAGCAGCTCGCCGACGAAGTCGACCGACGCGACGCGCTCGAGCGACACGTCGGGGTGGAGCAGCAGGCGACGGATGAGCTCGGCACCACCGTAACCGGAGCCTCCGATCACCGCTGCGGAGAAGCGCTTCTTCGTCGAGGGAGAGGCCATGGGTATGTGTTCGTAGCCGCGCCCTGATCGAGCGTCAAGTTCACAGGACCGTCACAAGGCCTTGTCGACGGTGGCGATGCGATCGTATGGTGTGATGTTGTACGACATCTAGTCCGGAGACGAAGACCCATGGCCAAGCGCACTTCGATCGTGCACCTCGAGTGGCGGTCGCGAAACGTCGCGAAGCTGAAAGAGTTCTACCGCGCCGCGTTCTCGTGGAAGTTCGACGAGAGCATGCCGGGCTACCTGCTCGCCGACTCGGGCAGCAAGGAGCTCGCGATCGGCATGGTGCAACTCGACAACGGGTCGCCCATGCAGCCGGGGATCGTGCCGTTCCTCGAGTCGCACGACCTCGCCGCGAGCGAAACGGCGATCAAGGAAGCGGGTGGTCAGATCATCGGCGAGCCGCAGGAGGTCCCGGGCTGGGGCCGCTTCTCGCTGTTCACGGATCCCGACGGGACGCCGGTTGGCCTGTGGCAGAGCCACGACGCCGTGAAGAAGGAAGAGAAGCGCGCGAAGAAGGCAGAGAAGAAGCGCGCGCGCGTCGCCGAGGAAGCTGCGCCGCCATCGACCGAGCCCGCCAGGCCTGCAAAGGAGAGCGACGCCGACAAGGCCGCGCGCAAGGCAGCCAAGGCGGAGAAGAAGACACACAAGGCCGAGAAGAAGGCCCAGAAGCGGAAGAAGCAGAAGGACGAGCCGAAGCCCTGATGCGCGCGCGACTACATCGGGTCGCGTGGCTGTGCGTCGCGCTGGCAGGCTGTGCGTCGGCGACGCAGGGGAGCACCGGCGATCTCGACGGCGCGGTCCCCGTAAAGGATCTGCCCGCGCACGACCTCGCGAAGTCCGTCGATCTCGCAGACCCGCTCGACCTCGCGGCGTCGCCCGACCTCGCGACCGTCGGTGGTTGCAACGCTACGAACCAGGCGCTCGGCGGGGGTGGTGGACCCGATACCTGTGAGTACGGCCAGGTCTGCGCATCGAGCACGATGATGTGCGCGGACGCGCCGACGGTGACGTGCACCATGGGCAGCGGCGCACCGACGTGGGACGAGGCCTCGCAGCTTGCGCCCGTCATCACGTCGATCAGCGCGACGCTGCTCGCGACCACCGGCACCACCGAGTGCGCCAACGGCGATCCCGCCGCGCTCGTGACGGTGCAGTACTACTCGCCGACGACGCTCACGACGAAGGACTCGAACACCGAGTTCCTCGGTCAGGTGAAGTTCAAGAAGAGCACCTCCTCGACGGGGAGCTGGTTCTCCGCCAACTTCGTGCGCATGCTGCCGCCGAAGAACCAGCACTTCGGCAGCTTCCAGGTGGGGATCAACTGCGGCGGCGCGACCGGCGTCAAAGAGGCAGGTCTCTACCTCCTCGATGAGGCCGCCCACGTGTCGAACGCCGTGTGTGTGAGCTGGTAGGACTTCACCTTCCATCGGTCCACACCGACGGTGACGGCAGTGAAAAATCGCTCGTGAAAATTTGCTCGCGAGATCTTCGAGCCGCAGAGTCGCTGCACCAATGCGACTGCGAGTGTGGGTTCTGGGGCTGGGCCTGATGATGACGTTGACGATGATCGCGACGCTGTCCGCGTGCGGTCGTGCCGAGCAGGTCGCGGCCGCGGCCGAGCGCGTACCCCAGGTCGCATCGTGTGCGCTCGGACAGATGGACACCGTGCAGCGCTGCGGTGGCGAGGCGCAGCGCTGCCACGTGTGCGGACGCGTCTCGTCCACGACGACCGGCGCGGACGCCGTGTGTCTGCAG
>JBDTCO010000025.1:0-5646 GCA_039923495.1 Polyangia bacterium | reverse complement strand
CTCGGGTGAAGGAAGTTCTCCGGCTCCTCGACGCCGATGAACTGCGGCGGATGGGGATCGTGAAGCACGACGAGATAAGCGAGCATCTTGAGCGTCCCGTCCGACGCGAACCGGGCCAGGATGGGCTCTTTGAACGGGGCATCCTTGAGGCGCAGCAGCAGATGCCCATCGCCCGTCGGATCTGGGTAAATCTTCTCGAGTCTGGGTACTCGAAGTCGCATCGCGGAGAAGATGGCCTCGAGCGTCCTCGGATGCCGTTCCGAGAGGTACTGGATGACGTTCGCGAGATTGTCGCCACTACGGCTCAGTCTCTCTTGGGTCCCGGCTTCAGGCTGTCCGCGTACGGCGTCGATCGAGAGGTACGAGACGTACCAGTCGGATATGAATCGTCGGAGAGCTGCGACACGTGGGTTCTTCGCGAGTCGTCCGAGCGTGCTGACGGCAAGCAGGTCCGGATCGTCCAGATTTTCGGCAACTCGTGTATCGCTCTTCTCGGGCTGCTCGCCGGAGATGACCCAGCCTTTGCCATTCTTGAAATGAAGAATGTCGTACGGACGGCCACCACCCGAATCCACTCGACGCCACTTGAGCGTCTCTTCGAGCACGACAGGCCCCGACAATCGCTCGTCGATGGAGAGGATGTATTTCGCGATCTCCGCGTTGGGATGCTCCTTGTAGTGGAGCTCGAATGTGATGGGACCTTCGCTGCCTCGCGACCGAAGTTCTTTGAAGCGGCCTCGCTTGTCCCAGGCACGCCGCAGCCCGGTCGTGAAGCACTCCGACAGGAAGCTGAAGACGTCGAACACCGTGGACTTACCGCTGCCATTGGACCCGAGCAGGGCCGTCAGCGGGCTCAGATCCGCGAACGCTATCGAGCGCAGCGCTCGATAATTCTCCACTCGCAGGTACACGATGCGCGCAGGACCGATCGGGATCGTTTCGAGATCTGGCTTCGGCTTCTTCGACGTTGCACGCGATGCTTTGGTCACCGTGCTCGCATCGTATCATCGAGGCACTGTCGCCGACGTCACTCTGAGAGCACCGCGTCCAGCACGGTCGCGACCACCTGGTTCACGGCGCGGATCGCGGTGTGCGTGCCCACGAGCGAGAGCGTCGCGACGCTCGCTATCACCATCGACACGTCGGCGAGGCCCGGCACCTCGCCGAGGAGCGCCAGCGGCTGCGCCAGCGACTCCTTCTGCAGCTGCTCGATGCGGCGTGACCCGGCGTCGACGCCATCTCGCACGAGCTGGACCCATCCACGCAGCTTCAGGCCGCGCAGCTTCACGCCGCGGACCTTCACTGTCGGCACCACGCGACGAGTTGCTCGCGCACGTCGGGATGATGCGCGAGCGCGTTGTGGCCCGCGTGCACGATGAACGGCGCCTCGACACCATCGGTCGCGCTCGATAGTGGCACGAGCGCATCGCCGAGCAGCTCGGCGAGCAGCTTGGCCTCGAACAGCGTCCCCGCGACCACGTGGTGCTTCACGTGCGGGGCAAGCGGGTGCGGGTGCACGTCGCCGAGGTCCTTCATGCCGTCGGAGCGGAGGTCCGCGACATCGGCCACGAGGCGTGTGTACGGCTGATCGAGGATCGACAGCACGCGATGCACCACCTTGCCCACGCGCTCGAGCGGCGCACCACGATGCGGCGTGCCCAGGTAGATCGCGCGTCGGACGAGCCCGCGCCACGTCGACGGCTGGTGAAGCGCCGAGCGGATGACGAGCCCGCCCATGCTGTGTCCGACGAGCGTGATCGACTCGACGGGCACAGGGTAGGTCGCGACGATCTCGTCCAGCAGCTTGCTCAGCGACGCGCCGTTGTCCGCGACCGCGCGACCCGAGTTGTAGCGCAGGCGCAGCGGCGTCATGCCGAGCGACTCGAGCGCGGTGCCGTAGTCGCTGCCGTCGGGAAAGGCCCAGACGTGCTCCGTCCCCATGATGCCGTGCACGAGCACGACGAGATGGGGCGTGGGCGCCACGAGCTCCGCGACCGTGATGGACGCACCGCCCCGATGGGCGGCCATCGTCGTGCCGAGCTCGTTCTCGGTCCGCGAGAGGTGCTGTCCGATCGCACCGTTGAGCACACCGAGCGCGAGGTCGAGGCGCCTACCCATGCGCTCACGCTAACACCCACGAGGACGATGCGCTCGTGCGTGCCCATGCGCGAAGGACAACACGGCAGCACGTCGCGTTATTCGAAGCGCAGCGCCTCGACGGGATTCATGCGCGACGCGCGGATCGCCGGGAACAGGCCGAACACCACGCCGGTCACGACCGACAGCCCGAGCCCGAGCGCCACCGACCATGTCTCGACATGAAACGCGAACGTGCCGTCGCCGCTGGACAGCGCGTGCGCCACGAGCCATGTGAGCCCGACGCCACCTGCCACGCCCATGATCCCGCCCACGCCCGCGATGAACACGGCCTCGAGCAGGAACTGCGTCCACACCTGGCGCGGCGTCGCACCGATCGCACGGCGCACGCCGATCTCGCGCGTCCGCTCCGTCACGGTGACGAGCATGATGTTCATGATGTTGATGCCGCCGACGAACAGCGACAGCAGCGCCGTCGAGAGCAGCAGGCCCTTGATGATGGACAGGATGAGCTGCTCCTGTCCCTCCGACGAGTTCTGGTTCTCGATGTGGAAGTTGGAGACGTTGTGCGTCCGCTCGAGCATCTGCTTGAGCAGCTGCTGCGCGATCGCGAGCTTCTTCGACAGCCCCGGCGACTGCTTGAGCCGCACGTACATCACGTCCACCGTGCGGTCGGGCCGGAACATCGAGTCGTAGGTGCTCTGCGGGATGAGCACCTTGCGGTTCCACATCCACGTGCCCTCGCCGCCGCCGCCGAGCATCGGCTTGCTCTTCATGATGCCGACGATCACCCACTGGTGCCCGTCGATGCGCAGGCGCTGATCGACGAGCTTGGTGCCCTCGCCGAAGAGCCGGCGCCACACCTCGGAGCCGACGACGCAGACGCGCAGGTGCTCGGCCATGTCGTCGCTCGACAGCTCGCGGCCCGAGTCGATCTTCAGGCGATACAGCCCGAGCTCGCCCGGCGCGAAGCTGACCATGCGCACCTTGAAGTCTTTCTCGTCGGTGGGCATGCCGCCCTCGTTGTTGAGCGGCTCGGCGGAGAACTCCTTGCTCGACGACATCGCGACGCGCGCGCCGCCCAGCACCTCCGAGCCCTCCACCAGCTCCTTGTCGAGCCAGCCGAGCTCGCGCCGCTGGTGATCGCTCGAGTTCAGCGTGGACTGCTCGGTGGTGACCTTGATGAGGTCGCTCTCGCTGGCGCGCTGCGACGACGACACGAGCATGTCCTCTCCCGAGCGCAGGAGCCCCGCGAGCAGCACGATCGACGCCGCGCCGATGATCGTGCCGAGCAGCGTGAGCGCCGCGCGCAGCCGGTTGGACTGGAGCGTGTGACGGACGGAGCGGACGTAGTCGAGCGTCCTCACCTTCGCATCGCCGTGATCGCATCGAGCTTCGAGGCCCGCCTGGCGGGGAAGTAGCCGAAGAGGAGGCCAATCGACAGCGACACGACGAGCGCGTTGATGGCCGCGCCGAACGCGACGATGTTGATCCACCCCGGCGTGAACGCGCGGAGGAGCGGCCCCATGGCGAGCGCCCCGCCGATGCCGAGCGCGACGCCGAGGAAGCCTCCGAAGCCCGACAGGATGATCGCCTCCAGCAGAAACTGCGTGCGGATCGCGGCCGGGCTCGCACCGAGCGCCTTGCGGATGCCGATCTCTCGCACGCGCTCGGACACGGACACGAGCATCATGTTCATCACGCCGACGCCACCGACGAGCAGCGCGATCCCAGCGATGAAGCCGACGATGCCCTCCATGATGCCGATCGTCGCGTGCCACTGCTCCATGAACCCGGCGAAGTCGAAGATCTCGAAGTCATCGACGTGGTTGTGACGCTCGCTGAGGATCGCGTTGATGATGCGCTTCACGATCTCGTTGTGGCTGGCGTCGTCGGTCTTGAGCAGGAACTCGGCGCCCTTCATCACCTCGGGGGTGTAGCCCTCGATGGTGCCGAGCGGCCAGATGACGACGTCGGTCCACGAGAAGCCCATGTTGATGCCGAAGTGATCCTCGTCGGCGAGCTGCCCCACGATGCGGCAGCGCAGGTCGCGATTGCGCACCAGGAGCTTTCCGACCGCGTCGCCGTCGTAGTACTTGCGCGCGACCTCGTGACCGACGACGCAGACCTTCGTCTGCGCGCGGCTCTCTTCTTCGGTGAAGCCGCGGCCCTTCGCGATGTTCATCCCGTACGCGTCGAGGAAGCTGCCATCGGCGGCGACGTTGCCGACCTTGAAGAAGTGACCGCCGTCGGGGGACGCGTTCTGGTGGCCCATCGTCACGTACATCGTGCGACCGACGATGTGCGGCATCGCGGCGTAGAGCGCGTCGCGATCCTTCAGCGTGATCCCCGCGCTGTAGCTCGCCTCCTTGCCGCGCGCGCGATCCACCTCCTTGCCGCTGATCATGATGAGGCGCGAGCCACCGAGATCCTCGATGCCACGCGACAGCGTCGCGAGACCGCCCGCCGCCAGCGACGACATGAGCACGATGGAGAAGCCGCCGATCATGATCGACAGCGTCGTGAGGAACGAGCGGAACAGGTGGCTGCGCAGCGCACGCACTGCGATCTTGAAGTAGACGAACCACGCGGCCAGCGACTCCATCACATCTTGAATTCGTTCTCGTCGGAGGAGCCGGGGCGCACCACGATGCGGTCGCCCTCCTTGAGGCCGGAGAGGATCTCCTGCTCGCGGTCGTTCTTGGCGCCGGCCTGCACGTCGACCTTCTCGGTGCGATACAGGCCCTTCTCCACCGACGTGATGCGCGTGACGGAGTACTTGCCGGACTTCTTGTCCTTGACGAGCGCCTCGATGGGGAGCGACAGCACGTGCGGCTTGTTCTCGAGGTGCACGCGCAGATCCGCGGTCATGCCCGGGCGGACGCCGGCGGTGTCACCCGCGACCGTGGCCTCGACGGGAAACACCTCGATGTCCTTGAGCTTGGGCTGCGTCGACGCGGGCGCGATCTTGGTGATCTTGCCGGCGAACGTGCGGCCGGGCAGCGCATCGAGCGTGAGCGACACCTCCTGCCCGATGGCGATGCGCGCGACGTCGATCTGGTTGAACTCCGCCTTCACGACAAGCGTCGACAGGTCGGCGACGGTGAGCAGCGGCTTGCCCTCGAACGTGGATTGCACGCCGGGCGTCACGACCTCACCGGGCTGGATGCCGCGCTGGATCACGATGCCGTCCATCGGCGAGGTGATCTGCGTGTAGTGCAGCCTGTCCTCCGCCGACGCCAGCGCGACCTGCGCCGTCCGCATCGAGACCTGCTTCACCTTGAGATCGTTCTGCGCGACCTCGACGTCGATCTCCGCGACACCGCGCTCTGCGAGCCCGCGCTTCTTGCGATCGAGCATGAGCTGCGCGTACTCGATGGCGTTCTTCGCCTGCGCCACATCGGCCTCGGTGCGCGCCACGTCACGACGGTAATCGGTGGGATCGAGGCGCAGCAGCGGCTGCCCCTTCTTCACGCGCTCGCCCTCGTCGACGAAGACCTTCTCCACCTGGCCCGCGACCTTCGACTTCACCTCGACCTTCTCGCGCGG
>JBDTCO010000024.1:0-43231 GCA_039923495.1 Polyangia bacterium | reverse complement strand
GATCGGGAGCTGGAGCCCGACGTACGCGTCGCTCGTATTCATCGTCGGCTCATCGACGCGGACGTGCGCCGCCTGCGAGCCGCTGTGCACGTGGGTGTGATCGAGCATGATGGTGGCTGGCCCCTCGCTGCTGATCGGCATGAGCCACTGCGGCGAGAGCTGCCCTTCGAACGGCTCGCACAGGAAGGCGCCGGCGCACGGATCCCCATGCCCGCGCGCCGCATCGATGATGTCAGCGTCGGGAGCAGGGTTCTTCGTGGCGCCGCCATCCTCGAGGCCATCACGCAGACGGTCGTAGTCGCGACACGCGCCGAGGAGCAGAGCAAGCAGGAGGACGCGTCTCATCGTGGGTGCCTTCCTTTTGCCCACGCGACCCACAGCCCCACGTCAGCGACGAGGAGCACGCCGCCCGTCACGAGCATGCCGATGCCACCGCGCTCGAGCGCCTGCGTCGAGTCGATGCGGCGGCTCGTGCACGGCGTCGTGACCAGCATCGCCACGCAGTCGTCGTAACGCGCCCCGGCACCGTAGTAGAGACCGAGGCCCGTCGCGATCGCCCCGAGCCCGAGGGCACCGACCGTGCTCGGTAACCACGTGGGCAGGGTCCTGTGCAACGCCGCTCTCAGCGCGGCGAGGTGCGCCTCGACGGCGGAACGCGATGCCGCATCGGGGGCTGCATCGATGAAGCTCGTGTACTCATCGATCGCCTCGCGCGTGTGACCGAGCTGCTCGTGGCACCGTGCTAGGTCGTAGTGCAGCGCCGGCAGCGGCACGACCTCGTACGCGGCTTGAAACTCCACGATCGCCTTCGCGTACTCGCCACGCGCGTAGTGCTCTTCCCCGACGTGAAAGTGCAGCTTCGCCAGCTCGTTGTCGGTGCCCACGTCGGAGACCTCGTCAGCCCGCAACGTGCCGCGCATCAGCGCGACGAGGAGCATGCCGACGACGATTCCCGCGGCGAGCTTCCGCGCGCCGTGGAGAAGGAGCGCCTGCGAGATCAGAGCGCCGACGATCTACACCCTAGGGCGCGGAGCGCATCGTGACGACGCCACGACGCTCGCAGGCACGCGCGGGCACTGCCCCGACCTCGCACGACACCACTCGCTCTTCATACGAGTATGAAAAGAGAGCGCCGTGCGGGACGAGCGTCTCCTGCGCCTCCCAGGTGCAGCCGTCGAGCCACTGGTAGCGCTGCGTGAGGTGCATCGGATGCCCCTCGACGGCGCTGCGCGGCAACACGATGGTGCCGCTCGAGAACGCCGACTCGTAGTAGCAGGCCGGATCGCTCGGAGCATCGAGGTCGAGCGCGACGGCTGCCGACGCAAGCTCCACGTCGGCAGGACAGTGTCGCGCCATCAGCATCCCGACAGTCGGGAGCGCGAGGAGCGCGAGGCCCCCCATGACGACAGTGGGCCGGAGTACTGCGCGCAGCGTGAGCGAGGAGAGAATGCTGGTCTTCATATGAATCAGACCTCCCGATTTCTACTGTATCGATCGCAACTGGAAACGGCGCGCAAATTATCGACTGCGGTGAATGATTCTTCGTTGCCTACAGAGACTTCCAAGAAAGCCGCACAGCGACGGGAAACTACATCGTCGCAGGTGTACGACGCGCCTCTTGTAGCGCACCGGCGGCGGTCATGATGCTCCACAGCCAAGCGGCGAACACGAGCGGGAAGCCGATGAGCACGAAGCATAGCGGCACGCCGGCGACGAGCATCGCGAGCTGCGCGATGCCAGGACCCGGCTTGCCCGCGACGATCGAGCCCACGCCGGGCATGCACATGTTGAGGACGAGCCCCGTGACCGCGGCGGCCTCCGTCGGCGGCGGCGGTCCGACGAGGAACGGATCGTGACCATGAAGCGGCACCACGAGCGCGCCGGGACCGACGCCCGTGCGCGCGAGCTGCGCCACCGCACGGTGACGACCGGGCAGCGTGTAGAAGATGGCGCCATCGTCGTCGACGTGACGGAGGATCACGTCGGACGCCGCGAGGTTCTCGAGCTTGTCGTCCGCCTGCGCGATCGGGATCTTGAGCGCGTGCGCCACCGAGATCGCGTTGAGCGGCTCGCGCGCCTCATACGCGAAGTCGAGGAAGTGCTGCTCGAACTCCACGTCGCTGAGCGCGGCACCTGGCGTGCGCTGGACCGGCTTTGTGCCCCGATCGAAGTCGGCGAGCGAGAGGTCCGCCTGACAGTGCTTGCAGCGGATCGCGACGGCCTTGATGGTCTCGCCGCAGAGAGGACAGTCTTTTGTGTCGGACGAATCGGCCATAGCGCTCCTTACGAGCATGGGACGGTCTTTCGCGGGGCGCCAGGGAGAAGGTCGCAAGAAGCCGCGGCGCCGCATCATTTAGAAAAGGACCCTGAGAAGCTCTTTCTCGAACCGTCCGCGCATCTACTGACTCCCCGCTCGATTGAGATGCTGGACCGCTCGCGATAGCCCCTCGAGCGACAGTCGAAACATCGGAAACAGCCGGGCCACGGTCGCTGCAGTGCCGCGCCAGTACGCCTCGGGCTCGGGGTTCAGCCACGCGGCGCGACGATACGTGGCCTGGAGGTGCTGGAGCCACGCGATGCCGGGCTGGTTGCTCCAGTCGTCGTACGTCCACGACGAACCGCCCGCGAACAGCTCCGACGGGTGCATCAGCGCATCACCCACGACGATGAGCTTCCAGCTCGGATCGGTGGCGGCGATCACCTCATCGACGGGGATGCCGTGGGTGAGCTGCGACGTCGGGTACAGGTGGCTGTAAACGCAGTTGTGGAAGTAATAGACCTCGAGGCGCTTCCAGTGCGTCGCCTTGCGCGCCGCCGAGAAGAGGCGCTCGCACACCGAGACGTGCGGCTCCATCGAGCCGCCCACGTCGAGCAGCAGCACGACGCGCAGCGCGGGTCGACGCACAGCACGCGTGACGACCTCGAGCTCGCCGGCGTTCTTCGCGGTCGCATCGATGGTCGCGTCGAGGTCGAGCTCCGTCGGTGCGCCTTCACGCACGAACGCACGCAGCCGACGCAGCGCGAGCTCGATCTGGCGCACGTCGACCGTGCGATCCGCGCGCAGCCCACGCGCCGTGCGCATCGAGGCGCGCGCCATCGCACCCACGCCACTCGACGGTCCATCCCCGACGGACATGCCGGTGGGGTGATAGCCGCCACGGCCGAACGGAGAGGTGCCGCCGGTGCCGATCCAGCGGTTGCCGCCGTCGTGCCGCTCCTTCTGCTCGGCGAGGCGCTCCCGGAAACGGCGCTTCAGCTCGTCGAGATCGAGCGACTCGAGCATCGCTTTCTCTTCGTCGGTGAGCTGCTTGCGCGCGACGGGATCGCGCAGCCACTCGAGCAGCTCGTCGGCGATCTCGGCAGACCTGAGCTCGATGCCGTGGAAGTACGACGAGAACGCAGCGTCGAACGCGTCGAGATCCCCTTCACGATGCACGAGCAGCGAGCGCGCCACATCGTAGAAGCCGTCGAGGCTCGTGCCGTGCAGATCCTTGCCGAGCGCGTCTGCGAGCGCGAGCGCCTCCTGCGCACCGACGCGAACCCCGGTGCGGCGCAGCTCGTAGAGAAAGTCGACGAACACGGTTCAGCATAGCACCCGCGGCATGCGGTAGCGTCCCTTCCATGTCACGACCCATGCTCGCCCAAGAGAAGATCACACCCGGCGTCACCGAATCCGTTGCGAAGATGCACCGCGCGACCGTCGACGAGGTCGCCGCCACGGTCGCGCGCGATCATCTCGTCGTCGTCGGGATGAAGCAGAACCCCGTCGTGAAGAAGGCCCGCCAGCTCCTCGCCGACAAGGGCTTCACCTACACGTACCTCGAGTACGGCAGCTACCTCGGCGAGTGGAACCGCCGTCTCGCCATCAAGCTGTGGGCCGGCTTCCCCACCTTCCCGATGGTCTTCGTCGACGGCACGCTCATCGGTGGCAACGCCGAGCTGCAGGCGCTCGCGGCCGAGGGCAAGCTCGCCTGAGGTCGTCTGGCTAGAGCTCGCCGGTGAGCAGCACGTCGGCCGGGCGGGCTGCGAACAGGCCCACCGTGACGACGCCGACGAGCGCGTTGATCGCGCGCTCGAGGCCGCACGGATCGGTTATGGACAGCCCGTGCACGTCGAGGACGTGGTTGCCGTTGTCGGTGACGAGCGGATGGCCTTCCTTGCCCCCTGAAGACGAGGCCGTGCCTGGGGAAGAGACCTCGCGCCACACGGGCCTGCCGCCGAGCCTGGTCAGCTCCTTTGCCACGTGGGTGCGCGCCATCGGGATCACCTCGACGGGAAGAGGGAACGCGCCCAGCACCGGCACCTTCTTCGAGGGATCGACGATGCACACGAACTTCGTCGAGCACGCGGCGATGATCTTCTCGCGCGTGAGCGCACCGCCGCCGCCCTTGATGAGGCACAGCTGCGGGTCGACCTCGTCCGCGCCGTCGACATAGAGCGACAGCACGCCGACCTCGTTGAGGTCGAGCACCGGGATGCCGAGCGCACGGAGCTTGCGCGTCGAGTCTTCCGAGCTCGAGACGGCACCGGCGACGGATCCCTTCAGCTCGGCGAGCGCCTCGATGAAGAAGCCGACCGTGGATCCCGTGCCGACGCCGATGACCTCGCCGGCCTTCACGTGCTCCATCGCGGCCCGGGCGGCGCGGCGCTTTGCGTCTTCGTTGGCCATGTCGTTACAGAGCCTCTCCCAGCTCGCGCAGATCGTCCACCACGCGTGCCCCCGAGGCGCGCAGGCGCTCCTTGGCGTGGTGGCCGCGTGCGACGAGCACACAGTCGATGCCGAGCGCGCGCGCGACCTCGAGATCGTGGAGCGTGTCACCGACGAGGATCAAGGATTGCGGTGGGAGCGCGAGCTCCTGCACGAGCGCGTGGCCGCGATCGATCTTGCCGTGCGCGTGCGCGTCATCGAGGCCAGCCATCGTCGAGAAGTGCCGGTCGATGCCGCGCAGCGCGACGATCTCGTGCAGCGTGACCTGCCGGTGCGCCGACAGGATCGACTGCTCACGCCCCGACGCCGTCACCCGGGCGAGCAGCGCGTCGACGCCATCGTGGAGCTGCGCCTCGAGCCGACGTGCGTCGAACTCGCCGATGAACTCCTGCGACAGCTCGGCGAACGCGTCGCCCTGCAGGTCGAACCCGAGCCGCTCGTAGAACCCGCGCACGGGAAAGTCGAACTGCGCGTGGTACGCGGGCACGTCGATGCGCGGCAGCTGCCGGCGGCCCAGCATCCCGTTGACGATGTCGACGCACAGGTCGAGATCGTCGACCAGCGTGCCGTTCCAGTCCCACAGCAGGTGGCGATGATGCGAGCGGATCATGACTCAGCCGAGCAGCTTCACGGCGAGGTACACGAACAGCGCGGCCTGCACGAACCAGAACGCGCCGCGGATGAAGACCAGGCGGGGGCCCGTGCCGAGGAGGTGAGTCGTCGTCTGTGCGAGCCGGGCGAGCAGGATGTACGGCGCGACGACATCGACGACCGCCGCGCGAGCCTCGAAGTGCGCCGCGAACACGAGCACCGCGAACACCGGCAGGCTCTCGAGCACGTTCAGCTGCGCATGCTGCATGCGCGTGAAGATCGGTGGCACCGCGCGCGGCGCGACTCGGCCCCACGCGTTGATCGGCACACCGTGGATACCCGCCTCGCAGACGCGATGGATGACGTACCCGACCGTGAGCGCGAGCGGCACGAGCGCGTACAGGATGAGCGCGTGCAACCCGTTCAGGTACTGCACGTCAGCTCCGCTCCGCGAGCGCGATGACGAGCGCCGCGCGCAGGCCCGCCTGGTCGAGCCCGTAGAGGACCGACATCACGTCGCCCACGTCGCTGAAGCCGGCGAGGTGGAGGCGCATGTTGTTCACCGGCGCGACGACCTTGCCCGCGACGACCAGCCTCAACAGCGCCTTCAGTCGCTCCGTCGGGATGTGCTTGAGCCCGGGCTGGTGCGTCACAGAACCGGTGCTCCATCGATGAAGAGGATGAGCTTGCCCGGCTCGATCGCGGTCCACGTCTCGTTGTCCGTGAGCGGGATCGTGGCGATGACGGCGACACGATCGTCGGGCGTGGTGACCTGCGCGAAGTCGATGTTCACGTCGCGGTCCATGAGGTGCGCGGTGGTGAACGGCGCGCGCCGTACGATGTAGCTGAGCTTCGTCGCGCAGTGCGCGAACAGCGCGTCGCCGTTGGACAAGAGGAAGTTGAAGTCGCCGTGCACGCGGATCTCGGCCGCGAGCTCCTCGAGGAGGTGACGCAGCTCGGGCAGCGGCGGTTGGCGCAGCGGTGACCGCTCGCGCAGGCGATCGAGGATGTAGCAGAACGCGCGCTCGCTGTCGGTCTCACCGACGGGCAAGAAGCTCCCCGACAGCCTCGGGTGGAAGTCGACGAGGGTGCCGTTGTGCGCGAACAGGAAGTAGCGTCCCCACAGCTCGCGCATGAACGGGTGGGTGTTCTCGAGCGCGACCTTGCCCTGCGTCGCCTTGCGGATGTGCGCGATGACGTTCTTCGATTGAATGGGATAGCGCCGCACCATGTCGGCGACGGGCGACTCGATCGTGGCCTTCGAGTCCATGAACACGCGGCAGCCGCGACCCTCGAAGAAGGCGATGCCCCAGCCGTCCTTGTGCACGTCGGTCTCGCCGCCCCGCGCCGTGAACCCCTCGAACGAGAAGCAGATGTCCGTAGGCGTGTTGGAGTTCATCCCGAGCAGCTGACACATCGCTTGCACAGGCTAGCGCATGCGCGTCGTTTGGTCAGCGTCGGAGCGGGAGACAGCAGGGATCGTGGCTGCATCACACGTCAGCCGCGCCGCATGCGTCGGAGAATCAGTGGACGGAGTCGGGCACGACGACCCATGCGCCGCCGATGCGCGCCGCCCACGTGCGCATCGGCACGGGCGCGCCGACGATGGGGTTGC
Source organism: Polyangia bacterium (assembly GCA_039923495.1). Lineage (GTDB taxonomy): Bacteria > Myxococcota_A > Polyangia > Palsa-1104 > Palsa-1104 > JBDTCO01. Next base: position 36,317 of record JBDTCO010000024.1, on the reverse strand, counting down.
TCACGATCGCCACCCGTCCCTCGCCGACGAGCTCGAACGTCGCAGGCTCCTTCAGCGTGAGGTCCGCAAGCTGCGCCTTCTGCTCGGGCGCCGTGATGAGGTCGAGCATCTTGTTCGCCTCGCCGCGCACCTCCGGTCCCGACTGCGTCGCGACGTCGAGCCGGAACTTCTCGAGCTTCTCCAGCGCTGCGCGATCCCCGGTGCGGAACGCCTCGACGCGGCGCTTCTGCAGCGCAGTCAGCGCGACCTTGTCGGCCTCTGTGAGTGACTGCACCACCTCCGCCTTGGCCCACAGCTGTCCGATCGGCCACCTGCGGTCGGGCAGCACGAACCCCGCGACCTGGTGCGGCCGTGGACGTGCGGTCAGGCGCCAGTGCACGAGCCGCAGCCCCTCGAGATCGCCCTCGTCTGCACCCGCGGGCAGATCGTGCAGCGCGAGCTCGAGGGCCGCGCCCTCGCTCCTGGCCACCTTCGTCGGTCCGACGACGTGGACCTCGAGCGTGTTCTCGCCGGCGTGGAGCCAGCTCGCGTCGATCGGCACGGCGACCTGCGTGTCGTCACCGGTGCCGGACGCGAGCGGGAGCGCGTTGAGCAGGACCTCGTAGCGCACGAGCTTGCGACCGCGCACGACGAGGAGATAGCGCTCCGGCTTTGCGGTGGGCGCGTTCACCTCGAGCCGGGTGCTGGGCTCTGCGAGCGCAGGGCTTCCGGCGAGCAGACACACGAGGAGGAGACGTCGCACGCACATGAGTATAGGTGAGACACGCGGGCTCTATCCTGGATGCCTGGAGTGCGGCACGATCTCCGGTCAGGAGGCCTCCGAATGTTCGAACGCATATCCCGTAGCTGGAAGCTCGTGGGACACAGCTGGCAGATCTTGCTCGAGGACCGACACCTGCTCGTCTTCCCGGCGATATCGGGTGTCGCGACCGTCGCAACGCTCGCGTCGTTCCTCGTCCCCATCGGCATCGCGCTCGCCAGGCAGGGTGGCGATCAGCCGAACGTCCCGCCGTGGATGTACGCGGTCGGCTTCCTCTTCTACATGCTCACGTTCTTCATCGCGTACTACTTCAACGTCGCGGTCATGCACTGCGCCGCGCTGCGCATGGACGGGCGGGCACCGACGCTGAGCGACGGCTTCCGCGGCGCCAACTCGCACGCGCTCGACATCCTCGGCTGGGCCGCGATCTCCGCGACGGTCGGCATCATCCTGCGCACCATCGAGCAGCGCCTCGGCCTCGTCGGGCGCATCGTGATCGGCCTCATCGGCTGCGCGTGGGCCGTCGTCACGTACTTCGCGGTGCCCGTGCTCGTGTTCGAGCGCGTCAGTGCGGGCGACGCCGTCCGTCGCTCCGCCGCGCTGCTCAAGAACACCTGGGGCGATGCGATGGTCGTCAACGCCGGCACCAACGTGGTCTTCGGGCTGCTCGCGCTGCTCGGTGTGGTGCCCGTCGTGATCGGCGGCTGGCTCGCCGGATCGGGCGCACCCCTCCCCATCGCGCTCGGCGTGTGCTCGCTCACGGTCTTCTACTGGCTCTTCCTCGGCGTCGTCGCCTCGGCGCTGCGCAGCATCTTCCAGGTCGCACTCTACCGCTACGCCACGACCGGCCTCGCCCCCGCAGGCTATCCGCAGGACCTGCTCGAGTCGCAGTTCATCGCGAAGCGACGTCGCGGCTTCTTCGGCCGCTAGCCTTCACCAGACGCCAGCACCATAAAAAACGGGCCCGGGGGTTTCCCCTCGGGCCCGTTTCGTTTTCGTGTTGAGTGCTTACTTCGCGGGCGCAGCAGCCGCGCGGAGCGGCTCGTTGCCGGACGCCTTGTGCGACATCACGGGCGTTGCGATCTTGCCCTTCGCCATCGCCTTGCGGACTTCCTTCGCCACGTGCTCGACGGTGGAAGCCGCCATGGACGCCGACTTCTCGTGCTTCGGGTAAAAGAGCGAGCTCCCGCGCCACGTCTTGCTCTTGAGGTACGAGCGGACCTGCTCGATCGAGAGACCGCTCTCCGACAGACGCGTCTCGAGCTCGGCCTTGGCCGCCATGCGCGCCTTGAAGAGCATCATCTGCACGCGCGAGTAGACGTTCACGGCGCCGTCGCCGTTGGTCTCGATCGGGCAGAAGATCGCCTGCGGGTACTTCTCGGTGATGAGGCTCTGGACGCCATCGGACACGCCCGACGACGGCATGCAACCGAACGGCTTCACGGACAGCGTCATCGTCGCCTTGTTGTGCGTGACGTTGGCGATGAGCTTGCCGACCTCCATGTGCGCTTCACCGCCGCGGAGGTGCTGGTTGTAGAAGTCCTTCGACACGTCGGAGAGCATCTGCATGTCGGTGAGGTGGTAGTCGTGGAGGCCAAGGACCTGCGAGAGGCCCCAGAACGTGCCGCGCACGACCTTCTCGGCCGCCCACAGCATCGCGACCTTCTTGCGTGCATCGACGCCGACGAGGCCCTTCTTCGACTTGTCCTCGGCGCGGAGCACCATGCGCTGCTCGGTGTCCCAGCGCTGCTCCCACACCATGAAGAGGATCCAGGCGGTGACGAGCTGGATGTCGCACTCGGCGCCCTCCTGCTCGAGGAACTTCTGGAGGCCGTAGTTACCGTCGCCCTCGGTGGTCATCGCCCAGAACTCACCGATGATGGAGACCTTCGGCTTGGCGAGCGTGCGATCGACCGCCACGTTCATGAGGTTGCGGCGCGTCTGGATGAGCGCGTTGACGATGCCCATCACCGACGGCTTCGCGAGCGCGTCGTGGATCTGCTGCTTCGACTTCGCGAGCGCCTCGTTGGTCGCGCCCTTCACGACCTCGTACGGACGGATGCGATACGAGAGCGCGTTGATGACGTCGCCGATCATGATCGCGCCGAGGAGCGTCACGAAGAACTTCGGGTTCATCTCGAGGCCCTGGGCCTCGCCCGTTGCCTGCTTGAGGCCGCCCTGCTGCTGGAACAGGATGACGCGGAAGCCCTCGAAGCCGGAGTCACGGAGCGCCTTGCGGTACTCGGTGACGTAGGTGCCGAAGCGGCACGGACCGCATGCGCCGGCCGTGACGAAGAGGTAGTTGCTGACGATGTCCTTGACCGGCACGTGCTTCTCGTCGCGAAGGTAGACGAGGTACTTCACGAGGTTGCCGACGGTGAAGTAGGTCGGGTTGCACTGACCGCGGTTGCCGAACTCCTTGCCGAACTGGAGCGCAGCCTGATCGGGAACGTCGATGGCCTCGACCTTGTAGCCGATGCCGCGGAGACCACCCTGCAGGAACAGGTCGTGCGCCATCGTGAGCCCCGAGATGAGCAGCGTGGTGTGCGCGCGCTGCGACTCGGTGAACGTGGTGGGGTTGTCGTCGCGCCAGTGCTCGCGGCCGGGCTCGAGGCCGAGCGCCTTCATCTGCTCGAGCTCGAACGCCTTGAGCTCGCCGTCCATGTCGAGGTCGCCGATCTTACCGGACGACGCAGCGTTGTTGTTGATGACCGTCAGGCGCTTCTTGCTATCGGTGGTGCTGGTAGAGGTTTGCACGATGGGTCTCCTGTACTTCGCAGCGGTACTTCGCAGTTAGACGCGAGCGATCGAACTGTCGCCGCTCTCAGTGGTTTTCTTGATGCCGAGACGAACGAGGCCCTGTTCCTTGGCCTGCTCGACGATGTCGACCTTCTGCTGCTTCGCGTCGAGGACCTTGGCGTAGGCAGCAACCTTCTCACGTTGCTCGTCGATTTGCTTGTTCAACACCGGATCGGTGCTCTTGCGATCAGCCAGCTGACCGGCCTTGAGCTCGAGGAGCGAGAGGCGCTTCTCTTCCATACGGAAGCGGAGCTGATCCTTCTTCTTCGCGAGATCTTCGAGCCGCTCCTCGTGGAGCTTGAGGCTGTGCGCGTACGTCTTGACGCGGATCTTGATGGAGCCGCCCGGCTTGTTCGCGTCGACGTCGTGGAGCGCCGAGTACGGCGTCCCCGAGGACGAGATGATGGAGTCGATGAGGCCGTACGTCGGCGCATCGTGACCACACTTGAAGCTCGAGAGGTCGAGAACGACGACGTTCGGGTGACGCGCTGCGAACTTCGCGGCCCACACCTTCTGCACGGAGTTCGCCGAGTAGTTCTCCGGCCACACGTCCTGAACCTCGAGCGGACCCTCGATGCGACCCGCGTCCATGTCGGCCTTGAAGAAGCGCTCGAGCCAGGCCGGATCCTTGGGGATACTCCTCATGGAGACGATGGGATAGCCGAGGATCTGGAACTCCTCGAGGATGCCGTGGTTGAGGCCCGGATCGTTGTGGTACGGGCGCGACAGCAGCAGCACCGCGACGCGGTTCTCCTCCTCGACGGTCTCGAGGATCGCCTTGCCCTTCTGCCAGAGATCCTGGTCGGTGCGCTCCATGGCTCTCCAGCCCTGGTCGCACGCGAAGTCGCTCTCGTCCTCGGTGATGCCGAGCTCGGGACCGAACACGTCGAAGAGCTGCTTCTTCATGAGCGTGGGCTCGGTGAAGGTCATCGCGGGATCGAGGTACTTGATGCCGCGCGTGGCGAAGAAGTCCGTCTCCTTCGTGAACGCGGCCTTCATGACCTCGGGCGCGCCGGCGACGATCGGGCACGACGTGGTGTCCATAACCTTGTTGAGGCCCGGGGGCACGTGCGTGACGCAGGGGAAGAAGATGAACTGGAGCTTCTTGCCCTTGACCTTCGTGACGAAGCCGCCGTCCTTCGACGACGTGTCGGACTCCGCCGCGTGTGCGGTCTTGCCGTCATCGTGCTTCGCGAACAGCAGGTTGTGGATGTGCGCCTGCGCGACCTTCGACGGGTAGCACGGGTCGATCGAGCCGTACTTGCCGCCCTCGAGCCACATCTCCTCCGACGTGTAGTCGGAGAAGACGACGTTCTGCTTCTGGATGCCGATGGTCTCGAGGTACGCGCGGATGAACGGCGCCACCGAGTAGATGTTGAGGACCTTCGGCACGCCCACCCTGACTGCGGACCGCTTGAGCCACGCTTCCGGCGACGAGCGCTCGAACTTGCGAACGACCGCGGTCTTCTTCACGCCGAAGAACTTGGTCTTCTCCACCTTCACGTCATGGACGGTCCGGTCCGCTTCCGGCATCGGCTCGGTGTCGTAGAAGTGGCGGAAGATCAGCTTCGACTCGTAGTCCACGAGGTTCGGGAACTGCTTCATCAGCTTCTTGCGATCCTTCGAGAGCGCGATCATTGCTTCTTCGCTCTCGACGGTGCCCTTCTCGCAGGAGAAGCCGGAGATGTAGCGCGACGTGCGACCGTCGGGCGTCTTGGTGTCGATGAACGTGCGGGCGCACAGGTTCGGGCAGAAGTGGCACCGCGTCGACTCGTCGTTCACCGAGACGTACTCGAGGTCGATGGTGGCATCGAGACCGATGAACGTGCTGTGGCCACGACGACGAACGACGCGACGCGTCTCCATCGCAGCGCCGATCGCGCCGGCCTCACCCGTGTGCGGGTGCACGAACACCTCGGCGCCGGGGACGCGCGCCTTGATGTAGTCGACCTGCGCCTTGACGGCCGCGAGGTTGTGCTGCGTGCCGCCCTGCAGAACGAACTTCTGACCGAGCTCGGCCATGCGCGGGATCTGCACGACGTACTGCCAGACGTTCTTCGGGAGCACCTGCGCGAGGCCGGCGAGCAGCTCCTCCTTCGAGTAGCCCTCCTTCTGGAAGTTCACGCGATCGGAGTCGAGGAACACCGCGCAGCCGTAGCTGAACTTCGGCGAGAGCTTCGCGCCGAACGCCACGTCCGCGTAGTCGGTGACCTTGACGCCGAACTGATCTGCCATCGCCTGCAGCAGCATGCCGTTACCGGCGGAGCACTGGTTCGACAGACGGAAGTTCTTGATGTCGCCGTTCTGCATGAACAGGACCTTGATGTCCTGACCACCGATATCGCAGATGACGTCGACGTCACCGAAGTAGTGCGTCGCCGACATCATGTGCGCGACGGTCTCGACGATCGAGACGTCGGACTTCACGGACTCCTGCAGCACGTCGGCGGCATAGCCCGTCGCGCCGAAGCCCATGACCTCCATCGTCGCGCCCTGATCGGTCGCCCAGCTGCGGAGGCGCCCCATGATCTCCTTGGTGTCCGAGATCGGGTTGCCCTTCGAGAGCTGGTAGTCCTTCTTGAGGAGCTCGCCGGTGTCGTAGTCGATGAGCACGGCCTTCGACGACGTGGAGCCGCCGTCCATGCCGATGACGACGCGTACGTGCTCGCCCACGGCAAGCTGCTTCTCGTCGAACTTGGGGATCTTGTAGAGGACGCGGAACGCCTCGAGCTCGCTCATCTCCTTGATGAGCGGCGGGCCTGCCGTCTCACCGAGACGAGCCGCGCGACCGTTCGTGATGAACTCGACGAGCGGCTCCATGCCCTTGTAGACGCCGATGTGCGCGTCCTCGTGGAGGCCGTACACCACCGCGCCGAACGCCGCGTAGTACTGCGCGTTCTCGGGGACGATGATGAGCTCCTCGATCGGCACGTCCTTCGGGTAGGCGTAGCCGCGATCGTTCCACGTCTCCGGGATGCGCTTGCGCCAGCAATCGCGGAGGAACGGCAGGTACGTGTTCGGGCCACCGAGGAGCAGGACCTTGTGACGGAGCGTGTTGCCACGGGTCAGCACGGAGAGGTTCTGCATGACGATCGCATCGGCGAGCGAGTTCATGATCTCGAGCGAAGGAATGCCCGACTTCACGAGGTTGACGATGTCCGTCTCCGCGAACACGCCGCACTTGGCAGCGACGTGGTGGAGCTTGCGATCGTCGAACTGGATCTTGACCACGTCTTCCGACGGCAGACCCACCTTCATGACGCACTTGTCGATGGTGGCGCCGGTGCCCGACGCGCACTTGTCGTTCATGGAGGTGATGGCCGTCTTCTGGCCGGTCTCCTCGTTCTTCTTGAAGATGATGATCTTGGCGTCCTGACCGCCGAGCTCGCAGACCGAGCCGACGTCAGGGTGCAGCGTCTCGACGGCGAGCGTGACCGCGTTGACCTCCTGCACGAACTTCGAGCCGAGGTGCGGCCCGATGGGCGCACCGCCGGATCCGGTGATGAACGTCCGGATGTCGCTGTGCGCGACGTTCGGGAAGCTCACCTGGATGCGCTCGAGGAAGCCGAGCACGAACTCGGCCTGTTTGGTCTGGTGGCGCTGGTAGTCGCTCCACAAGATCTCTTTGGATTTCGGATCGACGACGACGGCTTTTACCGTCGTGGAACCTACGTCGATACCGATGGCGATGGATGCAGTACGATCGAAGACTGGGTCGTTGGACAAGGGCGTGCCCCGCTGTCGTTGAATTAGACTGACGACGCAGTCTACTCAAAATCCGCCCCCGATCAAGACTTCACTGTGGGGACACGACCCACCTGGACAAGTAGCGGTTCTAAATAGGTTCCTGCGCAAAACGGCCAGCGACGAAACTACGCGCCCCCCCGCACCGATAAGCGCGGCATGGCCAGACTCCCTCGCAACATCCTCCCGGCGCACCCCCATCACATCACCGTCCGCGGCAACGGAAGGCGCGCTCTCTTCTCGTATCCCCGCGACTACCGCGTGTTCATCGAGCATCTCGCGCGCGCGCTGATCTACTCGCCCTGCGAGGTGCACGCCGCGACGCTGATGACGAATCACGTGCACCTCGTCGTGACGCCGAAGGACGGCATGACGCTCGCCCGCTTCGTGAAGCACCTCTGCCAGCGGCACGCGCAGACGATCAACAAGCGCCGCAAGACAACGGGCTGCCTGTTCGAGGAGCGCTACGCCTGCAAGCCCATTGTCGACGAGACCCAGCTCGCGCTCACGCTCGCGTACGTCGACCTCAACCCCGTGCGCGCCGGGATCACCGACGACGTGGCCGCCTTCCGCTGGTCGACGTATGCCTGCCACACGGGGAAGAAATGCGAGTTCCCATCGCTGCTCTGGACCCCGACAGCATGGTACGAGTCGCTCGCGTCGACGGCGGAGGCACGCGCGCTGAAGTACGCAGAGTGGGTCGCGGACTGTCGATCCAGGGATGTGCGCCCGGAGAAGGTCACCCGGCTCGACGCGCGCGAGGCAGCGCTCTCGTTGAACCACACGTCTCGGCCGCGTCGGCCGGATGGCAAGCGCGGTAAATAAAAAGGCTCCCGGCCGTTTAGCGCAGGAGCCCTTCAAAAACGATGACTTGAATAGGTGGGTCGTGTCCCCCGACCGGAATAGGTGGGTCGTGTCCCCCGACCGGGGGGATGTCCCCAGCGCGGGAGGCGCTAGTTGCTGGCGGCCACCTTGGCGCTGAGGAAGATGTGCTCGAGCTCTTTCTCGATCTTCGCCTGCTCCTGCTTCTTGGCGACGGCCAGCTCGCGGACCAGGAGCGAGCGAGCGCGGTCCAGCATCTGACGCTCGCCGAACGACAGCTCTTTGCCATTCTTGAGCAGGGAGAGATCGCGCAGGACCTCGGCAATCTCGAAGACGCTGCCCGTCTTGATCTTCTCCATGTACTCGCGGTGACGACGGTTCCACGTCTGACCATCGACGGTGATGTCGCGCGACCTCAGGATGTCGTAGACCTCTTTGACCTCGGCCTTGCCGACAACCTGGCGCAGGCCGACGGTGTCCACCTTCGAGGTCGGGACCATGAGCGTGCGCTCCGTGTCCATGACCTTGAGAATGTAGAAGGTGTGCTTCTGACCAGAGATCTCCCTCGTCTCGATCGAGGTGACTTCAGCGACGCCATGCGTCGGATAAACGGCCTTGTCACCGATGCGGAAGGATGTTTCCACGGAGAGACCCCCAGAACGTCGACGGGAACTGTCGTCGAAACGTGGGCGGAGACTAACACGTGCGACTTTACACAGCAACTGGATTTGATCAGTAATTTGGTAACAAAACTGACAATTTCCGATAGGAGAGTAATTTAACCAATGTAATCACAAAGGCTTGGCGGACGCTCCAGCTCCCTCCGCGGTGAATGAATCCATGTAAAAGCGTCGCTTTTGCGCGAACGCGAAGGCGACGCCAACGGCCGCGACGATCCCCGCCAGCCCCGTCGCGACGACCGCCTGCTCGGGCTGCACGTACGCCCACGCGAGCAGGCCCGTGATACCGAATGTGCGACTCCCCCACTCGAGCGCTGAGCTCTCTGCTCCCGACGACGCGAGGAGGTTGTCGAGCCCGCCATGCGCGAGCTCGCAGGACAGCACGAGGATGGTCCCGAGCGGCAGGCGGTGGCCGGTGTGCTCGACGAGAACGACGCCCGCCGGGATCGTGATCGCGGTGACGATGCGGACGAATCCGCCGAGCGTCAGGCCGCCCTTGCCACGAAGCTTACCCACCGACGTGAAGTAGCCCAGCCCCGACGCCCACGTGATGGCGACGACGAAGTACATGAGCGCGAGCGCGAAGCCGTCCGCCGCGAAGTGGTGCGCCGCGAGGACCCCCGTGAACGAGACGGCGAAGAAGCCGGCGCCCTTCCACGTCCTCTTGTAGACGAGCTTGAGCACCACGAACCCGATGATCGGTGCGCCGGCGAGCGTGCCGAGGATGATGTCGGTCGTCAGCGGACGGAGGATGTGCGTGAAGAGGATCACGCCAATGCCGCACATCTGGACCCACGTTTTGTAGCGCGCGAGGTACGAGCTCTTGAGTGCGAGCCCTCGTCGCTCGTAGATCGTGCGCGCAGCCGTGACGAGGAACTCGCGCACGAACAGCAGCGCGACGAGCCACCACGGCACCCAGCCGAGATCGACCGCGGGCAGGAACACGACGGCGGTGAACACCTTGTCGGCGATGGGATCCATGAGGCCGCCGAGCTTGGTCGTACCGTACTTGCGCGCGAGCCACCCGTCGACGAAGTCGGTGCAGCCGATGACGGTGCCGATGATGACCGCGACGAGCTGCGCCTCCTTGCCCTCGTAGAGCAAGTACGCACAGAACGGAATGAGCCCGAGCCGCCCCAGCGTCACCTGGTTCGCTGTGACGGGAGGCTTGGCGCGAACTACGGGCGAGGGTTCGATTGGACTGCCTCGGAACGCGCGCGCGAGCAGCGCGCGGTGGGGGGAGGCTCCGGCGAGCGTTGCTCGACGGAGGGGGGACAGGAGTGTCCCCCGACAACGAACACTACTCGCGGGGAACGAGGTGTTCGACGAGGGTGGCGACCGCGAAGCCGGTGCCCCCCGGCGCCACGTGCGCGTGCTCCTTGTCGGTGGACGCGGGACCCGCGATGTCGACGTGGACCCACGGCGTCTCTCCGACGAACTCCTTCAAGAACAGGCCCGCCGTGAGCGCGCCGCCGTAGCGGGCGCCGGTGTTGCGCATGTCGGCGACGTCGCTCTTGAGCTGCTCCTTCAGACGCTCGGGCAGCGGGAGGTGCCACATCTCCTCGCCGGCGAGCTTCGCCGAGTCGAGCCAGCGGTCGATGGTCGTCGTGTCGTTGCCCATGACGCCAGCGATGTGCGGCCCGAGCGCGATCATGCAGGCGCCAGTGAGCGTCGCGAAGTCGTACAGCTCGTCGGGCTCGCAAACCTGCTTGGCGTAGGTGATGGCGTCGCCGAGGGTGAGGCGGCCCTCCGCGTCGGTGTTGTTGATCTCGACGGTCTTGCCGTTCATCGAGTGCAGCACGTCGCCCAGATGGTAGGCACGCCCCGACGGCATGTTCTCGCAGAGCGCCGTGAAGCCGTGCACCTCGTGAGGACAGCCCAGATCGGCGAGCGCGCCCATCGCGGCGATGACGGCGGCCGCGCCAGACATGTCGACCTTCATGTCGAGCATGGCGTCGTTCGGCTTGAGCGACAGGCCGCCCGAGTCGAACGTGACCCCCTTGCCGACGAGCGCGATGGTCTTTCGACCGGGTGTCTTGTCCTTCTTCTTACCGGGCGACCACGTGAGGTGAACGAAGCGCAGCTCCTCGTCAGCACCCTGCGCGACACCGCAGAACATGCCCATCCCGAGCTTCTTGCATTCCTTCGGACCGAGGATCTCGATGGTGAGGCCCTTGTCCTCCGCCATCTTCTCTGCGCGACGGGCGATCTCCGTGGGCGTTGCGACCGAGGCGGGCTCGTTGATGTAGTCGCGCGCGCGCTGGACGGCTTCAGAGATGATCTTTGCGCGCGACAGCGCACGCTTGTAGCCATCGAGACGGCCAGCGTCGGCGAGCTCGGCCGGGACCAGGAGCACCGCGTCCTCGACGGTGAACGGCTTCTTCTTGTCGCCCGTGTGGTACTTGTCGAAGCGATAGCTGCCATGGAGCAATCCCTCGGCGAGGAACTGCGCGGCTCGATCGTGGAGCTGACCCTCGACGGCAGGCAGCATCGCGGCCACCGACTTGGCCGATAGCGCAGCCGCCGACTTCACGGCGCGCGCCCCGAGGCCACGAAGCTCCTGCGGCTGGAAGTCCTTGCGTGCTCCCATTCCCACGAGGAGCACGCGCTCGGGCGTGATCTTGCCGTGGGTATGCAACGATAGCGTCTGGCCCTTCTTCGCCTTCCACTGCTCGCTCTTCGCGATGCCGGCAAGGATGCCACCCAGCTTCTTGTCCAGCGACGTGAACAGCTCGTTCTCCTTCCAGCCGTCCTCGAAGAACGGCAGAGCGAGGAGGGCGATCTCGTGCGCGAACGGATCGTCGTGGCGGAGGGTCAGATGCATGGGGTCTTTCCGACGGAGAAGGGACAGTACGGCGGTGCGTTTTAGCGCGGGGCACCCGCCGTGTCAAAGCCCCCGAATCGCCGAACGCACCGCGTCTGGCGGCTTGGCTGCGGTCGCATGGAGGATCTTTCTCGAAAATCTTTTAGCCGCGGTCGAGTCGGTACGGACGAACACGTCAACTGCACCACGATCCTCGACGTCACCGACGAGAACCGATGCACTGGAAAGCGTGCCAAGGGATCAAATGGCACATAATTAAACTTAACTTCGTATAATTTGGTTGACATAGGCATGTAGCTTCGACAAAGTGGGGCGTAGCTACACCTAACTAACGGAGGCTCCCCCAATGGCGACGAAGAAGAAGGCTGCTGCAAAGAAGAAGGCTCCCGCGAAGAAGAAGGCCCCCGCGGCGAAGAAGAAGAAGGCGGCCGCGAAGAAGAAGAAGTAAGGAGGTTGGCGATGGCGACCAAGAAGCCTGTCAAGAAGGCAGCTCCGAAGAAGGCAGCCAAGAAGGCGGCCCCGAAGGCTGCTGCCAAGGCGGCCAAGAAGCCGGCCAAGAAGCCGGCTCCGAAGAAGGCAGCGGCCCCAAAGGCTGCCGCCAAGGTAGCCAAGAAGCCTGCCCCCAAGAAGGCGGCTCCGAAGAAGGCGGCTCCGAAGAAGGCAGCGGCTCCGGCCCCCAAGGCCCCGCCGCCAATGCCCACGCCGACGTCCACCTTCACGTTCTGAGCAGCTCCCCGAGCCCGGCAACGGGCACGTGGGACAAAAAGGGCGACCCTTAACTGGGCCGCCCTTTTTGTTTTTGACCGGACGGAAGCAGGCGACCACACCTGGAAAGGTTCACCGTCGCAGGCGTGTGCGACGGCATGTTCCTGGCCGTTTTGCACAGGAACCAATTAGTATTAGATACTTGTCTAGGTGGGTCGTGTCCCCACCAGAGGGCCGTGAGGAGCACGGCTCCTGCGGGGAGGGCTTGCCAGGGTCTGGCGCCTGCCAGGTACACGGCGGCGGCGACCACGGCAGCGGCGACGACGATCGCGGCGGCCTTCACGTGCGGCCCGATGCGAGCAGGCGCGCGAGGCGGACCGGCTCCATGCGCACGCGGATCGTCTTCTGCTGCGAGACGAGCACAGCACCCGGCGCAGCGCCCTTCGGCTTGCGCAGGTGCTTGCGGAGCGCGTAGCCGACGTCGACCTGCTGTTCTTCGCGCGCGTTCGAGTGGTGCGCCGCGAGCGTGGCCGCATCCACGAGGGTCTCGGCGTCGACATCACGCCCGCTGAGCGGGACGATCACGTGCGCGCCCGGCACGTCGCGGGTGTGCAGCCACAGGTCGTTCCCGCGGGCGATCTTGAACGTGAGCTCGTCATTCTTGGCGGCGCCACGACCCACGTAGATCGGCGCGCCCGTGCGGCTCGTGAACGCCTTGTACGGCAGCGCGCGCGCCGGCTCGTTGCGGCGCGGTGCGGGCTGCACGCGGGCCTCGGCGAGCAGTGCGCTGTCGCTCTGCTCTTCGACGGCAGCGAGCGCCGCGACGAGCGTGTCGGCCTTCGCCTGCACCTCGGCGAGCCGCTTCCTCGTGGCGGCGCGCGCGCGCACGAGCCGCTTCTGCTCCTTGTAGAGTCGCTCTGCGTTGGCCTTTGCAGACCGTGCCGGATCGAGCGGGATGACGAGCGGGCTGCCGTCGGTGAAGTCGTCGGGGAGCGTGACCTCGCTCGCGCCGCGCGGGATCTCGTGGAGGTGCGCGAGGATGAGATCCCCGTGCTTGCGACGCGCCTCCGCAGCGTCGGCGCGCGCCAGGTCCTCGCCGAGCCGGACGAGGAGGCGCTGCACCTTCTTGAGGTCGGCGCCGAGCCGAGTTCGCGCCTTGGTGCGCGCAGCCTCGATGGCGCGGGCCTGCGCGAGCGTCTCGAACTCGGTGGCGATGCGCTCCGAGCGCGTCCCCGGCCCCGTCGCGAACCGATCTTCCTGCTGCTGTGCACCGATCGGATGGGGCTCCGGAAGCGCCTCGTACAGCCGCCGCGCGGGACCCACCGCGCCGAGCACCCGCGCCAGCGTCTCGTCCTCGGGCCGCGCGACGAGCTGCAGCTGCGCCGCCGGTCCAAACAGGAACAGACGCAGCCGCGGCGTGTCCTCGGGGGTCACGAGCTCGATCTCGCACGCACGCTCGCCCTCGACGGCACGGATCGAGAGCAGCCGCGCACCGACGAGGTACTTGCGCGCCAGCATGCAGAACGACGGCGCCGCATCCCCGGTCCCAGCGAGCTTCTCCGGTGACAGGTGCAGCCGACCGCCACGCGACGACGCATTCAGCACCAGCCAGTGCCCGCCGCCAAAACGGATGCGCAGCGTCTCGTCATCGGGCTGCACGACCTTCTGCACGGGCTGGCCGGCGAGCTGCGCCTGCACCTCCTTGCACACCGCATCGAGCTCCACGGCCCGTAACGTCATGGCGACGCCGTCATGAACGGACCTGCAATCGTTGACTCGAACAAAAGCATTTCGTACACTTACAGCCGATGTCTGGTCCAGACGCGACGCACGACCCGAGCGATGCGCCCCAGGCGCGGCCCGAGAACGGCAACCCGCTCGCCGATCTCTGCCGGGAGATCGCAGACAAGCTGTCCGGCATCGGCCAATCCCTGGCCACGCTCCGCGAAGAGCTCGACGCCGCGCTCCGCGACACCGCGGGCTGACCGCGAAGGAGACCGCCTTTGATGCTGCTCAACGACACCGGCTGCATCCTGCCGCCGCCGCCCCCTCCAGCCAAGAAGATCTAGATGGGCCACGTCTACGGCGACTCCACGCCCTTTCCCTACGACTCGAACTTCATCGAGCAGATCCGCAAGACGGTCGACTGTGGCGTCGCGCTGCTGCAGGCCGAGGTCGTCATGCGCGAGGTGCGAGAGCGCGCGGTCTCCGTCGAGCAGCTGCGCAAGACCGAGCGCACGCGCCTCGCCGCGATGTCGGACGCGCTCACGCTCACCATGACCGCGTTCATGTCGTCGAGCTCCGAGCGCATCTCGCGGGGCGCGGGTCGCATCCTCGAGCTGGCGCGCGGCGTCGTCGAGGGCGAGGTCTCCTCGCTCGATGGGCACGTGATCGACTCACAGACCCACGGCGCCGGCGTCATCGAGCACGCGCGCGAGAGGGTGTATCGCGCCATCGAGGCCTTCACGCTGAGCCTGGATCTCCCGCACACGGAGACGCGCGTGCGGCTCGTCGCGGGCGAGGACACCTATGCAGGCACGGCCGCCGTGCAGACACCGTTCGGCATCGAAGCGATCTTCTCGCTCGCGATCCCGTCGGCACACCCGTGGGGCAGGCCGCGACGCGTGCTCGAGCTGTCGGCCTCGACGGAGATCCACCTCCCTGCCGAGACGGGCATCTTCTCGAAGCGCGTCACGCTGCAGCCGTTCAAGCTCGACAAGCTGT
This sequence comes from Polyangia bacterium, assembly GCA_039923495.1. GTDB lineage: Bacteria > Myxococcota_A > Polyangia > Palsa-1104 > Palsa-1104 > JBDTCO01. The sequence continues at coordinate 21,259 of JBDTCO010000024.1, read as the reverse complement.
TCGTCGCCGAGGCGTCGTATGGTCCCGAGAAGGCAGTCATCACGCTGCGCAAGGCGCCGCGCTCGGGCTCGGGCTACGAGATCGAGCTGCTCTTCGAGGAGCACCGCGTGCTGCTGCGCCGGCTCGGAGAGGACGGCAGCGCGGAGCCGCTATCGGAGCTCATCGAGCTGGCCGGCGAGGACCTCGTACACATCGAGCGGCTGTGGAACCGCATCCACGAGTCGACGGCCGACCTCGTGGAGCGCCGCCAGGCGATGACCGCGTCCACCTTCGACGGCAAGAACCTGCGCGCCAACGAGGAGCCGCAGGAGATCCTGACGCGCCTCATCAACGTCGTCGCGCCCGTGGTGCAGGAGATCGCGCAGCGCTCGGGGGCACCGGGCGAGCTCGTGCTGAGGCGCGACGTCGGTCAGGGGCGTCGCGAGGAGATCTTCATCACCAAGGCCGAGCTGCACGAGAAGGTCGAGACCCTGCCGGAGGCGGTGCGGGCGTTCTTCGATCCGCTCGAGCTATCCGAGGGTCCGCGCAGCCCGCGTGCGCCGGCACCTTCGGCGCAGATCTACCTCGACGTCGACCCCACGAATGTGGGCGACGACGATCTCGACCTCGAGAGCAAGCTGCGCTGAGCATGCGCGCCCTGCTCGTTTCCGTGCTGCTGCTCGCCGCATGCGGGGATGGCACCATCTCGAACTGCGCCTGCACGGTCACGGTCGGCGACGCATCCGTGCAGCTCAAGTGCGGCGAGAGCACGTGCCTTGCGTACAGCGGTTTCGGCTGCGACGACGACGAGGTCGTGCCCATCGGTCCGTGCGGCCACGACTTCGCGCAGGTCACGCTCGTCGACTCGGGCGATCCGGACTCGGGCGGTGCATGCGTCCCGGCCGGGGCTGCCTGTGCGGGGACATCCGCACCGTGTTGCACGACCCCGTCCGGCACGGGTCCGCTCTCCCCTTCGTGCGATCCGACGACTCAGAAGTGCTGCGTCGCCACCGGTCAGGCCTGCTCGCAGAGCGCGGATTGCTGCGGCATCCGGACCTGCATCGTGCTCTCGGGCCAGCAGGTCTGCGGCAGCTGATCCGCCCTGTGTCCGTGGAAAGCTTGACACCTCGCGTCATACACCTTGGGTGTAAATGTGTGTTAACGTGACGCTTTCCGACAATCGTGGGGCGAATGTCTCCTTGACGACCGAAAGAATCATTTCTAGAGTTGCTTGGAGGGCAGGGCCTCACGTCTAGCGGGTTCAAGGGGTTGTCCTCAGCCGCACCCGCAGGCGCATCGCTCATCAAGGGTCGAGATCCCTGCATCCGGCCGAGAAGCAAAGGATTTATGGAAATGGAAAAAGGCACCGTGAAGTGGTTCAACGACGCGAAAGGCTTCGGCTTCATCACCCGTGACGGCGCGCCGGACGTGTTCGTTCACCACACCGCCATCATCTCGGAGGGCTTCCGCAGCCTTGCAGAGGGCGAGACCGTCGAGTTCGACGTGGTTCAGGGGCCAAAGGGCCTGCAGGCCGCGAACGTCCGCAAGGCGTAAGCAGCCAGGGTCCTAACAGAGTCAGGACAAGGGCCAGGTGGCGACACCTGGCCTTTTTATTGTCTCGACCGCACCACGGGATGCCGTCCTTCGCCGCCATGCCCGTTGGTAGGAAGACGAACCGAGAGCGAGCAGGTCCGTCCGGAAGCCTATTGCGCCGGGTTTCTGGGTCGCCGATAACGTCGCCTTGCGCCGTCGCGTCCGCCATCATGTGAACCCGCTCGGGGGGAAGTTCCTCGATACGCAGGCCGTGCAGGTGCCGCGGACGTCGCGCCCTCTCGAGGTGGAGCTCGGCTGCGCGGATGCGCGCTTCCTGTTCGAGCGGGCGCCGCGCCACCCCGACATCGACTTCGTGGGCATCGAGATCCGGCAGCCGCTCGTCGAGACCGTGAACGAGCTCGCAGTGGAGCAGGGGATCCCCAACCTGCGCGCGGTGTTCGCCAACATCACCACCGAGCTCGACATCCTGTTCGCGGACGCGAGCCTCTCCCGCGTGTTCGTGAACTTCCCGGACCCGTGGTTCAAGCAGCGCCACGCGAAGCGCCGACTCATGACCACGGAGCTTGCCGAGACCCTCGCGAACAAGCTCGTACCTGGCGGCGAGCTCCTGTTCCAGAGCGACATCTGGACGCTCGGCATCGAGGCGATGGCAGTCCTCGAGGGCGCGCCGACGCTCGTAAACACGCAGGGCGCCTGGTCGTTCCTGCGCGATAACCCCTACGATGCAAAGAGCCTGCGTGAGGTTCGAGTGGAGGAGTACGGCATCCGCGTGTGGCGCCTCCTGTATGTGCGAGCGGACACCGCAGCTCGTGGCGACCGCTCGCACACCGCTTGACGCGGCGATTTCATACAGGCATTTAGTTGACGAGAGCGCCTCGGCTGCGTTATCGGAGCGCAACTTAAGTCGAATTCGAGGGTGGGGATGAACATGGAACGATCGGGCATGGGGTTCGGAGCGCTGGCGGTGGGACTGTTGCTGTCAGCGACGCTGGTGGCGTGCGGTGGAAGCAAGGATACCGGCAAGCAGGACGGCGGCACCACGCTCGGCGACGCGTTCATCACGACGGGCTGCGACACCGTCACGGACTGCTCGCCGAACGCCTGCCAGACGGCCAAGTGCAACGTGGCGACGAAGATGTGCCAGTACACCGACAAGATGTGCGCCTCCGATACCACCTGCCCTGCCGAGACGGTGTGCTCGAAGAGCGTGTGCAACATCGCTGACGGCACGTGGACGAGCACCGGTCAGAACGACGGCATGGCATGCACCACATCCAGCAACGAGCCCGGCGCATGCAGCGCCTCTGCCGCCGCCTGCGCCGCGATTCCGACCTGCTACAGCGCGAACAGCTACAACTCCGTCGACTGCGGCTCGGACGACTACTCGCTCACGACGGGCTCGAACGATCCGAGCGGCTTCTCGGGTGCGGCCGCGTCGGTGAGCAGCTACGCGTGCGCGCCGAATGAGGCGGGCCCGGAGCTCGGCTACAAGCTCTACCTCGGCTCGGCGACGACCGGCAATGTCACGATCACACTCAAGCTCACGGATGCGAACGGCGCGGTCCTCGCCGATCAGACGGGCATCGACCTCGACCTCATCATTCTGCAGGACACCTGCGCCGGGAACTCGGCCTGCTCGAACCCCACGACCGGCACGGGGTTCCAGGGCATCACCACCGGCACCTCGGACGAGCGCGTCACCTTCCCGTCCGACCCCGCGAAGACGTACTACGCGGTCGTCGACAGCAAGGCCATGAACCAGGTAGGCAACTTCGCCATCGAGGTCGAGTCGTGCGGTCAGTGCGCTGCCAAGACCACGTCGCAGATCATCTCCTGCAACATGACGATGCCCGTCCAGGCCTCGACGTCGACAGGCACCCATGTGCTCACGAACTATACCTGCGCCGACTCGACGAGCCCGGTCCTCGCCGGCAACGAGATCCCGTTCCTGTTCAAGGACACGTCCGGGACGGGCCGCACCGTCAACGCGTCGCTCACGGGTGCGACGCAGCCTGCGACGCTCCTTGCGCTCAGTCAGGACTCCTACGGTGGCTGCGATCCGACCGGCTGCCTCGCGTCCAGCGCGACGTCGAACGGCAGCGCGACCGTCTCGTTCACCACGGCCTCGTCGTCGTATTCGTTCTCTCGCAACTGGGTGATCGTCGACACGCCCAATGCCACCGACTCGTCGTTCGGGCTCGAGCTCGACTGCCCCGCGTTCTGCAGCTACACGGACTACGCGACGTGCATCGGGACCGACAGCAGCGGCGGCTTCCCGTCGGGTTTCGGCAGCACTGCGAGCGGCCACGGCTACGCCTCGTCGACCCAGTACGGCCCGGCCGGCACGCCGTGCGGGGGCCTCACCGGCCTCACCGGTCCGGAGAACGCCATCAAGTTCACGCCGACGATCACCGCCCAGGAGACGTACCAGGTGAACGTGACGTCGTCGACGGTGGGCGTGAACCAGTCGTTCGTCGTCGTCGACGCCGGCACCACCACGACGACGTGCGCGCCCACCGACGTATGCGCGCAGAACCTCACGCCCGTTGCTGGTACCGGCCTGTCGGGCACGCTCACCACGGTCGGCTCGACGTCCAGCGCCGCGGCGACCTTTCTCGGCCAGCCGGGCCACGTCTATTACATCATCGTCGACAGCACGAACCCCGCTGGCGGCGACTTCTCGATCATCATGAGCGGAAAGACCGCGGGCGCCGGCTGCGGCCTCTAGCTCGTACCTCGTAGAAGCACCGAAGAAGGGCCCGCCTCGCACCGCGCGACGCGGGCCCTTCTTCGTTTCGATCACTTGCGATGCAGGACGGGGCGCTCCTTCAGCGTCGTCGGCCCGGCGAGCGTGAGGAACGGCCGCAGGCGCGCGACCGTCTTCTTGCCGATGCCCTTGACGCGCGTGAGGTCCTCCACCTTGCGCAGCGGGTGACCCTTGCGATAGTCGACGATGGTCTGCGCCTTCTTCTCGCCGATGCCGGGGAGCCGCTCGAGCTCCTCGTTGGACGCGGTGGAGAGGTTGACCACCCCGCTCGCGGCCTCGTCGGCATGCGCGACGAACGGGAGCAGGAGCGCGAGGAGCAGCGCGAGGAACGGGAGGCGCTTCATGCGACACCTCCGGCCATCGCGACGGCGCCTGTGCTGCGCGCCTCGCGCCTCAGGCGAGAGCGCTCGAGCTCCTCCTCGTCGACATCGCGGATGTGGATCGTGCCGTTGGTCGGCATCGCGTCGAGCCGGACGTTGATGGACAGGTCCTGGTTGACGAAGGCCGAGCCGATGCGGACCCAGAACTTCTTCTCCGCGCCGGGGCGCTGCACGATGGTGTAGACGGCCTTCCAGCCGCGCGTTTCTGACGTGTCTTTCATGGGACGCTCCTCTTCGTACGTGTGTCTCTCCGACGGTGGCACCGCCGACCTGGCCAGGTGGACGAGGGCACAGCAGGTCGCGTGCCCGGTGTCCTCTCCGCAAAGTCGAGGACTTGCGTCGCGTGCGCTCGCGCGACTGTCCGGACGACGGACACGCGATCCGGCTGCCGGACGTGCCTGACGCTCGAAGTCGGTTATCGTCGAGGCGTGGAGAGCCGTTCGCTTGCGCTGACAGTCGGCCTCGTCGGGTCGCTCGCGCTCCACGCGCTCGTCCTGGTCGGCTCCGTCGTCGTGCCGTTCGTGACGCTGTCGAGGTCGCTGCCCATCGAGGTCGTGCCCTTCAAGCCGAAGAAGGCCGCGCCGCCCATGGCAGCGCCCGGGGGCGCGCCGACCGCTGCGCCCGAATCGAAGGCGGTGACGAAGGCCGCAAGGCCCGGTCCCGTCCCGAGCCAGAAGCCGAAGCCACCCGTCGCCGAGGACCTGCGCAAGGTCGGTCCACCCGGCGCGAACATCACGGTGATCCTCAGGCTCTCGATGCTGCGAACCTCGCCGCATCGCGAAGGCACCGAGCAGCTGCTGTCACTCCTGCCCGACTACCACACGCTCCTCGACGGCACCGGCCTGAGCCTCTTCGAAGATCTGTCGGCGCTGCTCATCTCCACACCCGATCCCAGGGACGTCGCGGCCACGTTCCTCGCCGCGCGTCACCGACGAGATCCGCGCTTCGATCAGCTGGCGCGGCGTCCGCTCGGCGCCGGGGATCCCCGGCGGTTTCGCGCGCTCTCCGACGATCTGATGGTGCTCGGTCAGCCCCCGCTGCTCGACGCGCTGTCCGCTGACGCCGAGTCGGCGCGCCCATGGCTCGAGGCGCTGCGCACCTTCGACACGCGCAACGAGGCTGCGTTAGAGGTCACGATCGCGGACCTGTCGCTGCTCGTGCGGATCGCTGGAGCGCCGCTGCCTCGCTCGCTCTCGCTGGCGGTGTCCGCCGATCCATCGCCGCGCATCCGCCTCGTGTGCGACTTCGACGAGGAGGGCCAGGCCGGCTCTGCGATGACACTGTGGCCGACGCTGCAGAAGCAGGTGGGCCTGCTCGCCCCCATCTTCGCGGGCGCGCTCGACGAGCTCTCGGCCAGACAGAGCGGCAGGCGCGTGGAGATCATCGGACGGTTGCCCGAGCGACAGGTCTCGACCGCGCTGTCGCTCGCGAAGCTCGTGGCACCCACAGCGCCGCGGCTCGCGCCGGTGCCAACGACCCCCGACGCGGCGCAATGACTCGTGCTACATAGCCAACCTTCGAGGCAGAACGAGGGTCTAAAGCGCGGCACGTGCGTATCGGCGCAATCACAGGATCGATCATCTTCCACATGGCGCTGGTGGCCGCGGCGTACACGCTGCCGCCACCCCCGAGCCATGTGATGCATGATCCCGTCACCGTGGACATCGTGTCGAGGCCCGCGCCGAAGCCCGAGACCCCACCGCTGCAGCCGGAGCCCGACAAGCCGGTGGTGAAGCCCGAGACCGCGCCGCGGCCCGAGACGCCAAAGCTCGCGTCGCTGCAGAAGCCGCCGACCGCCGCAGCAGCGCCGGTCCCCGAGCCCACCCAACCCGAGCCTCCCGCGGCCACGCTTGCTACGCCGGGCACCGTGACTGGCGAGAAGAAGAAGCTCGATCTCACGCTGCACGCGATGCCCAGCGGCGGCAGCGGTGAAAACGCGGTGATCGTGCCGAGCGGCGTCGGCTCGCTCGGCGGCACGATGGGCCCCAGCAGCAACGTGCCGGGTGGCAAGAAGCCATGGCGCGTGGACGCCGGCAACCCGCTCTTCGGCAAGCTCGACGAGGAGAAGGAAGATCGCTTCCCGCTCAAGCCCACCGGGGACGGCGGCTACCAGTACAAGGGCAAGGCCTTCACGGCGAACATCGGGCGCGACGGGCGCGTGACGTTCGACAACAAGTCGATCCGCGACTTCAAGGGCCTGTCGGGTGGCTTCGATATCACCGACATGATCATGCGCAGCAAGGGCAACGATCCGTACCGCGCGGAGAAGGACAAGTTCCTCGCGACCACCGATGCGATGCGCGACAAGATGCGCAAGAGCACCCAGAAGGAGCGCATGGAGGCATCCCTCCTGACGCTGCCGCGCACGCTCGACGAGACGTGGCATACGCCCGGGCTGTCAGCCGAGCGTCGTCGTGCGCTCCTGCACGAGCACTGGCTCGACGCCGCGAGCTCCGTCGGCGAGATGGGTGAAGAGGCCAAGCACGCCTGCGAGATCATCGAGGTGTACATCCGCCGCTGGCTGCCGCAGGGGACGCCGAACGGCTACTCCGAGGAAGAGCTCGAGACGCTGAACCGCGGCAAGAAGTTCAAGTTCCAGCCGTATCGTTGAGACCGTCGAACGCGTGACGGTTCGCGGGGTCGCTGGTTACGCACCCACACGCGCGAGCACGAACTTGAGGTAGCGACCCTCGGGGAACGCGGGCGGGCTCGGGTGATCGAGTGGCTGGCCGACGACCTCGACGGTGGTGAGCGGACGACGCGCCGCCCGGCCGACCTCGCCGAGCATCTGCAGAAAGGCGTCCATCGTCACGTGGCTCGAGCAGCTCGCCGCGGCGAGGAGACCACCATCGGGGAGGAGCGCGACAGCCTCCGTGTTGAGCTCGCGGTACGCCGACAGCGCGGCCTCGAGCGCGTTCTCGCTCGGCGCGAAGCTCGGTGGATCCGTGATGACGAGGTCGTAGCGACGACGCTCGTCCTTTGCGCGCTTGAGCCAGTCGAACGCGTCCATCGCCGAGAACTCGTGCGTCGACGGATCAAGCCCATAGGCCAAGAAGTGCGCGCGTGCTGCATCGATGGCGGCGGGGGCGATGTCGATGGACGCGACATGCGAGGCGCCACCGAGCGCCGCGTTCACCGAGAAGCCGCCCGTGTACGAGAAGAGGTTCGCGACGCGCTTGCCGTTCGCCAGCGCACGCACGCGCCTCCGGTTCTCGCGTTGATCGAGGAAGAAGCCCGTCTTCTGTCCGCGCAGTACGTCGACGGTGAGCGCGACACCGTGCTCGCGGATCGGGACGTCCTCGGGCGCGCGGCCGAAGAGCGCGCGACCAACACCACCGCGCGAGCGCTCGTAGATCGACGACAGCGCGAGGCCTCGCTGAGCAGCGACGTCGCGCACCGCGGCGGTGACGTGGGGCTCGAGCGTACGCGCGGCATCGCCGTCGAAGCGCACGACCGCGACGTCGGCGTACACGTCGACGACGACACCAGGCAGCCTGTCGCCCTCGCCATTGCACCAGCGGAACGCGTCGGTCTGCGAGCGATCGAGCAGCTCGAGCCGCAGCGACAGGGCCGCTTCGAGCCGCTCGCGGACGAGTGCAGCATCGATGCGCTGCCGTGGATCGAGCGTGTAGATGCGCAGCGCGATGGGCGACCCCGGATCGTAGAGACCGCGCGCCATTGGCCTGCCGTTGCGCGTCGACAGCTCCACGTCGGTGCCGACCGCGAGGTTGCGCGCGCCGTCGAGCGCCTCGCCGTACACCCAGGGATGGCCCGACGAGATCGCGCGCTCGAGCGGGCGCTTGAGCTTGAGCTTGGCGTTCAATCGACCACGGGCTTCTGGCGCGTCGCCTTCTTCACGGAATCGTGCGCCTTGCCGCCGAGCCTGCGCTCCTTCGAACCGCGCGTGGGCCGCGTGGCGACGCGACGACGCGGCACGAAGTTGAGCTTCTCGAGCTTCTCGCGCAGGCGCTCCCACGCGACCTCGAGGTTCATCCCCTTCGAGCGTCGCTCCGTCGCGGTGACGATGACGCCGCTGGGTCCATGGTGCAGGCGCACGCCCGTCTCGGTCTTGTTGCGGTGCTGTCCGCCAGGTCCACCAGCGACGAAGAACTCCACCTCGGTGCTGTCGCGCAGCACGGGTCCGCTGACGGCGTACGGCGGTGGATGACGCGGAACCATGGCGACGCGAATACTACACGCCGGTTGCTTCGCTCACCACGCGGTGACAAAGTCCGCGCGATGCCGATGCCAACCGAGATCGTCGGGCTCCTGCGCTCGTCGGTGACGATCACATGGGACGACGAACACACCTCGTCCTATCCCGCGCGCTCCCTGCGCCTCGCCTGCCGCTGCGCCGTGTGCATCGAGGAGATGTCGGGCAAGGCGCTGCTCGATCCGAAGACCGTGCCCGACAACGTGCGCGCCAAGACCATCCGCCTCGTCGGCCAGTACGCGATCAACGTGGAGTGGTCCGACGGTCACTCGACCGGCATCTACCGCTTCGCCGATCTGCGCCGTGACTGTCCTTGCGCGACCTGCGCAAAGTCCGTCCCGCAGGCCTGAGCTACGGGGTGGTCTCGCCGCGGCGACGACCGGGCCGGAGCAGCGCGATGAGCACGAGGAAGATCCCGATGATCGTCACTGGCGAGCCGCGACCCGAGGCGCTGCAACCACCGACCTGCGTGTGCTTGGTCGGCGTGTCCTGCTCGGCCCCGGCCTTGCCCATCACGCCGGCGATCTGCGCGTTGAGGAACGCGACGTCGCCGTCGATGCGCTCGTAATAGCCGGTGGTCTTGCAGTCGGCGGTGGACGCGGTCGAGGTGCCGACGATCGTCTCGATTCCGTCGATGGTCATGAACGCCGGCCCACCCGAGTCGCCGGGGCAGCCCTGCTTGCCGTTGGTGATGACGAGCTCGGTCTCGTCGTAGCTCGTGATCTCGGTGTCGACCGAGCGGCGCGTGCCGTAGTCGGGTGACGTCGGTGAGGTGCGGCCGTAGCCGACGAGACGGATGGGCTGGCCGATCCACGCCGCGTCGGGCGCGCCCGCGTGGTACGGCAGTGGCGAGCCGACGTCGCTCGCGACCTTGAGGACGGCGACGTCGTGGAGGTGCGGGGTGACGCTGTCGTCGTAGTCGGGATGACGGACGAATGAGTCGACATCGATGACGGATGGCAGCGCGGCGTTGGCGTCGTTCACATCGTACTTGGCGGCCGTGCCCACGACGTAGGTGTTGCGGGCGTCCACGCAGTGGCCCGCCGTGAGGACGAGCCGCGGCGCGATGACCGAGCCCGTGCAGATCTCACCGGACGAGCTGTAGACGAAGACCACGCCGTTGTCGCCCGAGTCCGAGGCGCCGGCGGTGATGGAGTCCTGCGCGACGCCGACATCGACAGCGCCGCCCGCGGTGCAGGCACCCAGCGAGAGGGCCGCGAAGAGCGGGAGAAGTGTGAGGCGTCCGAACACGAGGAGGGTCCTCGCAAGGACGGGGCCACTCTGCGTGTGTGTCCCACTCTGCGCACATCACCCACATTTCATGCGCTTATGTGTCGGTGTGGCCTGTTCAGGTCCTCGAGGCGCCGGCTAGGATGCCGGCCGTAGCGTCTCACTGAGGCGAGGAGGTACGTGCGGTTACGCGACCGCGCGGTCGGATTCGAATCATCAGGAGAGCGAAGAGCACGAGGAGCAGCTCGGCGAGGCCCCCCTTTCCGTCGCCCGCCACGTTGCAGCCCCCGCTCGAGGTCTTCGGCACGACGCTCGTGGCGCCGGCCGTCCCGCCACCGGAGGTCCCGGCGAGGACGCCGTTGATGAACGCGATGTCATTGTCGATGCGGCCGTAGTACCCCGTGGTGAGGCAGTCGGCGGTCGAGGCGGAAGCGACACCGACGATCGTGGAGATGCCGTTCAGCGTCAGAAACGCCGGGCCGCCCGAGTCGCCGCCGCAGGGCTGCTTGCTGTTGTCGATCACGATCTCGGTCGCGCTGATGTCAAATACCTCGGTGGTGACGCTGCGACGTGTGCCCTCGTCGATGAGCTTCGCGCCAGTCTTGCCGTAGCCGACGATGCGGAGCGGCTGGCCGATCCACGACGACTGGGCTGCACCCCCGTGGTACGGCAGCGGCGTACCGAGGCTCGGACCGACGCGGACGATGGCGATGTCATGCAGGTGCGGGATCACGCTCGTGTCGTAGCCGGGGGCGATGAGCGATGATTCGACAGGGATGGTGTCGTTGGCGCCCGGCGTGGGGTCGCCGAGGTCGTACGTATAATTGAGGCCGATCGAGAGGCTGTCCGTCAGAGTGTCGACGCAGTGGGCGGCGGTGAGGACGAGGTGCGGCGCGATGATCGAGCCGGAGCAGGTGTTGTGGTAGACAGCCCCCTCGCCGAGGACGAGCACGACGCTGGGGTCGCCCGTGTCGGTCGTGCCCCCGATGATGGCAGCCTGCGTCTCATCGACCTCCGGGGGGGCACACGCGGCGAGCAGGATGGCGACGGCGAAGAGTGGGAGGCGCATCCAGGGGCTTACAGGCAAGAGCTGGACCCGATTTGGTCTAGCGATCTCGGTGAGATGCTGCCCGTCCCGTGGCTGACGCGTGCTTACGCTGGTGTCGGTATACCCCGATCCGAGCGTGCGATCGAAGTAGCCAAGCGTCGCCCGATGTGACAGATCTCGACGAGCCGTGAGCCGCCTTGTCCCCCTGCGCCGCTCGCGCCACGAGCACGAGTTCCTGCCCGTCAGCTGGGCCGACGTCCAGGCGCGCGGCTGGAAGCAGCTCGATGTCGTCATCATCTCGGGCGACGCGTACGTCGATCACCCCGCGTTCGGGCCGCCGCTCATCGCGCGGTTCCTCGAGGGACGCGGGCTCAAGGTCGGGATCCTGCCGCAGCCGGACTGGCAGTCTGCCGAGCCGTTCAAGGCGCTCGGCAGGCCCCGCCTCTTCTTCGGCATCGCGGCCGGCAACATGGACTCGATGCTGAACCGCCTGACCGCGCAGAGGAAGAACCGCTGCGAAGATCAGTACTCGGCGGGCGGGCGTCGCGATGCGCGACCCGATCGCGCGACCATCGTGTACGCGCATCGCGCACGCGAGGCGTACCCCGACTGCCCGATCGTCCTCGGCGGCATCGAGGCTTCGCTGCGCCGCATCGCACACTACGACTACTGGTCCGACAACGTGCGGCGCTCCATTCTTCTCGACGCGAAGGCCGATCTCCTCATCTTCGGCATGGGCGAGCGCCCCGTGTGGGAGCTCGCGCAGCAGCTCAACGTGTCGGTGCCGACGGGCGGTGAGGCGCGTCGGGCAGACCTCCACCGCCTGCGCGACATCCGCGGCACCGCGTTCCCCGTCACGCCTGCAGAGGCCGACGCGTTCTCCGCGTATCCATCCGACAAGGTCTCCGATGGCCGGGTCGTGCTGATGCCGTCGTACGAAGAGGTCAAGGCCGACAAGCGCAAGTACGCGCTCGCCTCGCGCGCGCTCCACTTCGAGACCAACGCGTACAACGCGCGGCCGCTGCTCCAGCGAGACACCCCGACGGGCCAGGGCGTCTACTTCAACTCGCCCGCGCTGCCGCTCGACACCGGCGAGATGGACGAGCTCTACGATCTGCCGTTCAACCGCGCGCCACACCCGATGTACGGCGATGAGGTGGTGCCCGCGTTCGAGACGGTGAAGCACTCCGTCGTCATCATGCGTGGCTGCTTCGGCGGCTGCACCTTCTGCTCGATCACCGAGCACGAAGGCCGCGTGATCCAGAACCGCTCGGCCGACTCCATCCTGCGCGAGCTGCGCACGCTCAGGCGCATGCCGGACTTCCGCGGCGTGCTCTCCGACATCGGAGGTCCGACGGCGAACATGTACCAGATGAAGTGCGAGTCGGAGAAGTTCGAGTCGAAGTGCCGTCGCCTCAGCTGCGTGCACCCCGGCGTCTGCGAGCACCTCAAGACCGATCACGGCCCGCTCATCGACCTCATGAAGAAGGTCCGGTCGGAGCCCGGCATCCGCCACGTGCACGTCGCGTCCGGCGTGCGCACGGATCTCGTCGTCGAGGGTGTGCGCGGGCAGGAGTACCTCGAGGAGCTCACGCGGCACCACGTCGGCGGTCAGCTCTCCGTCGCGCCGGAGCACGTGAGCGAGGAGACGCTGCGCCTCATGAAGAAGCCGCCCATCGACGGCTATGACAAGTTCACCGAGGCGTTCAAGTGCGCGTCGGAGAAGGCCGGCAAGGACCAGTACCTCATCCCCTACTTCATCTCGGGCCACCCGGGCTCGACTCTTGCGGACATGGTGGAGATGGCGCTGTACCTCAAGCACAAGGGCTATCGCCCGCGGCAGGTGCAGGACTTTATCCCTACGCCGATGTCGCTCGCGGCGGCGATGTACCACTCGGGGCTCGATCCGCTGACGATGAAGCCCTGCTACACCGCCAAGGGTCTGCGCGAGAAGCGGCTGCAGAAGGCGCTCCTTCTGTACTGGGATCCGGAGCAGGCAGAGCTCGTCCGCGAGGCGCTCGTCGAGGCGGGGCGTCGTGATCTCATCGGCAGCCGGCCCGACTGCCTCGTCGGTGCGGAGGGAGGGCCGCCGCCGCGCAAGCCGCGCCCCGTCGCCGTCGACAAGACCTCGCGCAAGCCGCCGAAACGTTTCTCGCAGAAGCGTGGCAAGCAGGCTCGCGCTCGTTGATGCGCATCCTGTTCGTCCTGGCGCTCCTCGCCTGCGACGCGAGCGCCGCGGAGCACGCGATCCTCGTGCTCGGCTCGACCGTGAAGCCGAACGGGCGTCCATCTGCAGGGCTGACGCGGCGGCTCGAGGTGGCGCGCTTGCTCGCGGTGCGCGATCCCAGGGCGGTCGTCGTAGTGTCCGGCGGCACGCGCGGGGGCAGGTGGAAGCCCGAGGGCGAGGTGATGTCGCGCTGGCTCGTCGCGCATGGGATCCCGTCGGCTCGTATTCGCGTCGAGGCCGCGTCCACCAACACCGCCGAGAACGCCGACTTCACCGCGCCGATCCTGCAGCGCGAGCACGTCTCGCTCGTGACCGTGGTGACCGAGCAGTTCCACCTGCGGCGCGCGCTGTTCCACGTGCACGCGGCGCTCGGTGAGACGATGCACATCGACGGTGCGCCCGCGCCGGACGGGCTCGACGCCGCGGCGCGCGTGAAGATGGACGCGCAGGAGACGCAGAAGCTCGCGCGTGATCGCGCGTTCCGCGAGGCGCGATGATCCTCGAGCGCCACGGCGCTCGGCTCGGCTACGACGTGCGCGGGGAGGGTCCCGCGGTGCTGCTGCTGCATCCGTTCCCGTTCGATCGGCGCTTCTTCGGAAAGCTCTCGCTACCCGGCTTCCGGCTCATCGCGCTCGATGCGCGTGGCTTCGGCGAGTCGGAGCTGCACGGCGGGATCACCATCGACGAGCTCGCCGACGATGCCGTCGCGCTGCTCGATCACCTCGGCATCCCGATGGCCGCGCTGCTCGGCTCGTCGATGGGCGGCTACGTGGCGCTCTCGGTGGCGGCGCGCCACCCCGCACGCCTCTCCGCGCTCGTGCTCGCGGGCACGCGCGCGGGGGGCGACAGCGAGACCGCCCGCGCCAATCGCGACGCCGCAGCCACGGAGATCCACGCGCACGGTCCCGCGCGCTTCCTCGACGGCGTGTCCGTCCGTCTGTGCGGGCGCTCGACCTCGGCGGCGATCCGCAACGAGGTGCAGAAGCTCGCGGCGCACAGCTCACCCGACTTCGCCCGTGCGCTGCCCGCGATGATGCTCGCGTTGCGCGACAGGCCCGATCGCTCGGAGCTCGTCGACAAGCTCCACCTGCCCACGCTCGTCGTCGTCGGTGAGGACGACAGCATCGTGCCGCCCGATGAGGCCCGCGCACTGAAAAAGGCGATCCCTGGCGCGCAGCTCGCCGAGCTCGTCGGTGCGGGTCACCTGCCGAGCATCGAGATCCCTTGCGACTTCGAGCGCGTCGTCTCCGCGTTCCTCGAGGCGACGCTGGCCTCTGGCTGAAGCGCAACGGGCGAGCCGTTTCCGGTTGTCGTCTCAGGCGTCGGGGAGCGCGAGCGCCCGGACCATCTCGCGCAGCCGGCCTCGGGCACGCTCGAGCTCTTCCATGCCCGAGCGCAGCGCGTCGCGCACCACGTGCACGGAGTCCGACGGCGCGGTGAGCAGCTGGGCCTCGTCGACGCCGGCGCGCAGGCTCGCCTTGAGCTCGGCGAGCGCGTCGTTGAACAGCGCGATGGCCTCGTTGACCTCGTGCACATCGAACGGCGTCGACGGGTGCGCAGGCGCGCTCTGCAGCTGCTCGATGCGTCGGCGCAGCTGGATCATCTCGCGCGCGGCCTCGTCGGCGCCGTGCGACCGCTGCTCCGCTTCCGCGAGCTTTGCCTCGGCGCTCTCGCGGCGCTCGATCTCGCGCCGGAGCTCCGTGCGCAGCTTGGACACGTCGCCGGCGGCGGCGAGCGGCGGGCTGGTGCTCGTCTCGGAGACCTGGTTCCACTCGACCGGAGGCGCCGGATCCGCTTGACGCGGCAACGGCTCGGGCGGCCGCGGCTTTGGCGCATCTCCCGTACCCGGCTGCGAGCGCCGCGCCTCGGGCAGCATGCGCAGCACGAGGCTGCCGCAGGTCACGACATCGCCCGGACGGAACTGCGCCCGCTGCACCTTTTCGGCACCGAGGAACACACCGTTCGAGCTGCCGAGGTCCTCGACGAAGTAGCCGCCGTCGTACGTGATGCGGGCGTGCTTGCGGGACACCATCGCGTCGTGGGTTTGCACCTGACACTCGGACGCGCGTCCGATGAAGACGGGCTCCGTCCCGAGCTGCAGGGTTTTGTCGACTCCATCCGAGTCGTGAAAGACCAGCTTCGGCATGCGGACGGCAACAACGTAGCACGCGTTGACGTGGGTGCGCCTGCAACGCACAAGAGGGGATGACCTCCGCTTCTGCTTTCGGCTTCGATGCGATCACGAGCTGGCCTGTGCGGCTGTCGGCCACTGACGCCGCACGAAGCGCGGTGTCAGCGGGCAGCTTTCCGCAGAGCTGGGCTCAGGGTCGCGCGACGTTCGGCGGTGCGGTCGCAGCAACGGCCCATCGCCTGTGCCGCACGCTCGTGGACCCGCAGCGACGCGCGCTCACGCTCGACTGCGCGTTCCTCGGACCGGTCGTGCCGGAGGAGGCGGCGCGCTTGGAGGCGCGTGTGCTGCGCGAGGGCAAGTACCTCACCACCGTCGAGGCCACGATGTCACAGGGGGGTCAGGTGTGCGCGCGCACGCTGCTCAGCTTCGGGCTCCCACGCGCGTCCGACATCTCGATCGCGCCGCCGCCGCGAACGCTACCGCCGCGCACCGGCGAGCCGATCCCGCACCTCGAGGGACTCACACCCACGTTCCTGCAGCACTTCGAGCTCACGTGGATGGAGGGCGGCTACCCGTACTCGGGCGTGAAGGAGGCCGTCATCGGTGGCTACTGCCGGCATCGCACCGCGGCCAGCGGGGTCGAGGCGGTGATCGGCCTCGTCGACGCGTGGCCTGGTCCGATGCTCCCGCTCATGGACGGCCCCGGCATCGCGAGCAGCGTGCGCTGGGCGTTGCACTTCTCCGACCTCTCCACGTTTCACGCGAGCGAGCCCACCTACTTCGACTCTCGCGTCGTCATGGCCTCGGATGGCTATGCCACCACGACGGGCCACCTGTACGACCATCATGGCAAGGCGCTCGCGTGGACCGAGCAGCTCGTCGCGTTCTTCACGGCCAAGAAGTGAGGCGCACGCATGCTCGAGCAATGCGATTCGCGTGGGCGCTGGTGCTGGCCGGCTGACACGGGCGGGGCCGACACCGACGGAGACGAGCGCGCACGTGTTCTTGCCCAAGCTCGACGCGACGACGTCCGATGCCTCGCCGGGCTGCGGTGCGGGCTACCCTTCAGACGGAGCCGAGCGTGAACGGCGCGCGGCTACCCGCGCGCCTGCTTCACCATCGCGACGAGCGCCCTGCGGACCTCATCGGGGGTCGACAGCGGCTCGGGGAACGCGAGGCGTATGGGGCGCGGCCCGTCGCCGGTGAGGGCGGAGAGCTCGAAGCCGTAGCGATCGACGCTCGTCATGGTCGCCGAGGTCGTGTCGGTGGCCTTCGAGAACGCGCGGCAGCAGTCGACCATCGCGGTGCCGTGATCGGCGTTCATGTGCGCGAGGATGCCGGCGGCGTGCGCGGAGAGCGGGTCCGGCGTGGCGCGGGTGAAGTCGGCGGCCTCGACCCACGACATGCGGCCATAACCGCCGATGTAGCGCACGGCCTCGACGGACAGCGTCCACACGTGGAAGTCGCCGAAGTCGGCGTAGCGCGCGGCGTTCGGATGCACGGCGACCATCGACGCGAGCGCGGCCGCGCGCCTCGAGTCGTCGATCACGCGTGCGGGTCCGACCAGCGTCACACGCGCGCGCGCCAGCGGATCGCCATCGCCGGGCTCGACGACGAGCAGGGAGGCGCGCGCATCGCCGCGGAGGTTGCGTGTGTGCTCGGCCATCTCGCTGATGACGAACACCGGCGTGCCCTCGTGCAGCGCGTATGTCACGAACGAGCCGTACGGATAGCCGCGCCGATCGAGCGTGCACAGCGTCCCCGTGCCGATGCTCGCCGCCAGCGTGAGCGCCCTTTCGGCGTGGCTCGGGGTCGGAACGTTCGCGTCGTACAGCAGGGCCTGCGACGGACCACCGCTCGCGTGTGCGTCTTTCGGATCGCTCATGGTCCCCGAATAGCACACGCGGAGAACGATGTTCCGTGCATGAACCTCGACCTCGCCGACAACGGCTGCACCCTCGTTGCCGGCGACGAATCCCGACCGGCCTTACAGGATGTCGGGATCGTCCGGTTCGTCGGGCCTGCGCACACGACGCACGTGCTTGCCTTCCGTGGCCGGCGCGTCTTCTTCCGGCTCATCCGTGTCCTCGATGAGCTCGATCTCGCCGGTGCCGAGGATCATCTCGCCGCTGTCGAGGTTCGTGATGGCGGGCGCGTCGTCGAGGATCTCGCCATGCTCCTCGGCCGACAGCACCTCTTCGTCATCGTCGGCCGATGGCGTCGGCAGCTCGGGCTCGAGCTTGTCGGCGAGGCCCGAGAGATCCGACAGCGCGACGCGCGGCACGAGCCCCGTGTCGGGCTCGTCCGGATCGGAGGGGTTCAGCACGATCTCGGAGCGGCTCTGCTCGTTGTCGTTCCGGAGCTCCGGCTCCGGGATGGGCCACGAGCCCGACAGCGCTTCGACCTCGTCCGACGGCGCGTCCGGCAGCTCCTCGGTCGGTGCCTCCACCTTGCGGCTCGAGCCCGAGCGGCGACTCTGGGGGTTGCTCGACGCACGGACACCCTTTTCCACTTCCCGTGGCGAAGGCGCCTGCTCGCTCTCCTCGCGCGCGAGCTTGCGCCCGCGCACGCAGCCCGCGTGGACCGTGACGGAGAACGCGCGACCGGAGAAGTACGCGTCGATGGACGCCTTCGTCTGCCAGAACACGTCCTGCATCTGCTGGCCCTTGCCAGCGATGGCCTTCCAGTTGGAGAGCGGGCCGTACTCGATGATCGGTGCGAAGAAGAACTCGCGGCTCGACTTGAAGAGCAGCTCGAACGACTCGTACTCGACGCGCACATCGGAGAGCCCCGCGTCCTCGAACCACGCGGCGGCCTGCTCGAGCGGGGGATAGCGCGTGAGGTACGCATCGAGGCGATCGATGGCGTCCTTGTAGTCGCCCTTGATGAGCACCTCGCGGAGGATGTCGTAGAACTCGCCGAACGTGCCGGCGAGCGGATACGTCGCGACGACCTCACCGCCGACCTTCGTCACGCGCGCGCACTCGCGGATGGCCGGCTCGGGATCGTCGATCTGTTGCAGCCCCGCGTTGGAGATGACGAGGTCGTAGACCTGCTCTGCGAACGGCAGCTTCGGCAGGCTCGCCTCGGAGCGGAAGAAGATGCGCTTGCCCGACAGCTTGCCTGCCTTGGTGCGCGCCTCGTCGAGGAGCGGTGATGACGTGTCGATCGCGATGATGCGACCGGCCTCGTCCATGCGCTTGAGGAGATCGAGCGACGGGTAGCCGGAGCCGCAGTTGGTGTCGAGCACCATCGCCTTGTTCGGCACCACGAGATCGCGCAACAACATGCGACCGAAGCGCCGTGACCAGATGGGCACGACCTCGGCGTCGTAGATCTTGGCGAGCTTGTCCTCTTTGAAGGTGCGCTTGGACATCGAACCGGCGAGCCCGAGTGTAGACGATCCCCGGACGCTTCGGTTACTGGCCGGCGTCGACGGCCGGCGCTGCTGACGGAGTTACGGAAGGAGCGGCTGCCGACATGGCCGCGATCTCCTTGTCGGCCCGGGCTTTCTGGCCACACGCCGAAAAAGCCCTCGACGCCGTCACGTGCGCCTCGGGCGGCACGTACCTGCGCTTGGTGATGAGGTCCGCCGTCGCGCACGCGAGCTTGCTGTCGCCCGCCGCGATGGCTGCGTCGACCGTGAGGCGCTGGGCATCGAGCGTGGGACGGTTGGCCATGTTGGCCTTCGCCAGCTCGAGCGCCTTCTTCGCGTCCAAAGGATCGTTCGTCGACAGATAGAAGCGTGCGGCGTGGTCCGCGTAGGTGAGCTTCATGTCCTTGAGGAGCGCCTCGTACCGCATCGACGCATCGGCGCGGAGCTTCGCCGCGCGATCCTTGTCGGTGTCGGCGAGGAGCGCGGCGAGCTGACCCTCGTACTCGGGATCGTCAACCGCCACGAGGGGCTCGAGGAGCGCGATCGCCTTTGCCTTGTCGCCCGTGACCGCGAGCACCGAGGCGAGGTGCGCGATGACCTGCCGGTTGCCGGGGAGTCTTTCGTGCGCGGCCGAGAAGAGCTCGCGCGCGCGCGCTGGCGAGCCGGAGCGCTGCTCGAGGTAGCCCTCGTTGAAGTAGAGCGTGGTGAACGGGAACGGCGAGACGTCACGATAGGCAGCCTGCGCGGCGGCGAAGCTCTTCTTCGCCCCCGCGATGTCGCCCCGATCGCCGAGCACGATCGCGTATGCGCCGAGGTTCTCGATGGTGGGGAACTGCTTCGCCTCGTCCTTGCGATAGGCGAACACGGCCTCCTCGTTGCGGCCGCGCACCTGGTCCATCGACATGCGCTCGCGGATGAGGGTGTTGGGCGCCTCGCCGAGCTTCACGGCCTGGTCGAAGTCGTGCGTGGCGTCGTCGAAGCGGTGGAGCGCCTTCATCACGAGCGCGTGCGCGTGCCACGAAAGCGCCGCCTTGGGC
This sequence comes from Polyangia bacterium, assembly GCA_039923495.1. Taxonomy (GTDB): domain Bacteria; phylum Myxococcota_A; class Polyangia; order Palsa-1104; family Palsa-1104; genus JBDTCO01. The sequence goes on along the minus strand of JBDTCO010000024.1, from coordinate 1,317 downwards.
TTTGCCTTCACGAGCTCGTCGGCGAGCTTCTGCGCTTCTTTCAGATCGGCGACACTGCCCGTCATCTGCGCGCGGAGCACGTGGAGCATCGCGAGGCTCGCGTCCGGATCGACGCTCTTGGACTTCTGCTTGACGGCCTCTTGCCCGTCGAGCTGCGAGCTCAGGTTGGCCAGCGCGAGCTCGCCCTCGTTGGTGGCGAACTCGGCCTGCGACAGCGGGGTCGCCTCGCCGACCGCACGCACGGGTCTGGATACGGCAACGGCGCCGTCCCGCATGCCGGGAGGCGCCGCTGTCGTCGGTGCTGGGTGGTTCTCGTTGCAGCCCGAGAGCGCGAGCGCTCCCACAATGAGTCGGGGGAGCGCTCGTGTCATGGGCGGGACTCTACTTCGTTTACTGCGCCGCCGCGAGGAACGGGAACGTGTTGTTCATCGGGGTCGAGTCCGGATCGGCGTTGACGCCGTCCGTCACGCCGCAGGCGCCGGCAGCCGAGGTGAGGCAGCCCGTCGCGCTGACCGCGGCCGCAGACGCGAGCGCGGAGTACGTGATGTCGATGGTGTCGTACGTCGGGGTGCGACCGCCGCAATCGGTGTTCGTGACACCGAGCGCATTGGCCTCGACGCCGAGGTACGTCGTGCACGTGCCGGAGCCCGCGTTCACGAACAGCACGTCACGCGAGAGCACCGTGGCGAGCGTGGCGTAGTCCGGGTGGGCGAGCGTCGCATACGCGAGCTGGTTGCCGCAGCCGTCGCCCACCATGGCGCCGTCGCTCGTACCATCGAGCGCATCGTAGACGGCGAGGTTGGCGCGGAAGGTGTCGAGGACGCTCTTCGAGCCGGACGTCGTCGTGAGCGTCAGCGCCGCCCACTTGCTCGGGTCGGACTCTGCGTTGTAGGCGTCCTGCTTGGCGTGGTGGGTCTCCGCCGCGTTGGTGTCGCCATTGTCGTAGAACGGATCCGTGAGGGCCGTGTTGACGCCCGCGCGACCGAGACGATCGATCTGCGCGCCGAGCGCCGGGGGCGCCGGGAACTTGGTCCCGCCGTCCGTGTCGGTGCTCGCATCGCCCTTCGAGCCGTCGACAGACACGGCCATGTCCTTGGTGCTGCCGTCGGTCTTGTTGTTGTCGTCATCGCCGCACGCGCCGAAGCTGAGCGCGAAGAGCGGCAATGCCATGATTGCAATTTTACGCATTGGGTAAGCTCTCTCTCTCTACTTGGTGGTGGCGCCCCAGACGGAGAGCGTGTTGCCGCCCGACGTCAGGAGGGACTTGTCGACGGTCACGACGAGCGAAAGCACGACGCCCGAGGTCATCTCGTTCTG
>JBDTCO010000023.1:0-5214 GCA_039923495.1 Polyangia bacterium | reverse complement strand
CCGCTGCCCGGCGGTGCGCTCGTCCTCCTCGTGACGCCCGCCGACACGACCACCACGTTCACCCTCCACGACGTCGCCGGCGATGCGACGCTCGCCGTCTCGCGCACCGCAGGCGCGATCACCTTTTCGGCGACGGGATCGTCGCGCCCGCTGCTCGTCCGGGTCCGTCAGGACCGCGCGCCCGAGTCCGTGATGGTGAACGGCGCAGCCACGCCGTCTGTCGCGAAGGAGGTCCTCGGCTCGACGCCGGGCTTCTGGCACGATCCGGCCGCGCCATACACGTACATCCGCCTCGCAGCGGGCGCGACCCAGAGCGTCACGCTGTAGACGGCGACGCTCGGCCGGCGTGCTACAACGCGCGCGCATGACCCAAGACCGCATCGTCACCCTCTGCGCGAGAGGCACCGAGTCGCTCCTCGCGGCCGAGCTCGCGACGTTCGGGCTCGGAGAGCTCGTCCCGGGCCGGGCGCAGGTCAGCGGCGTTGGTGACTATGCCTCCGCGCTGCGTGCGTGCATGTGGTCGCGCGTCGCGAGCCGTGTGCTGTGGCCGGTGGTCGAGGTCAACGCGATGGATCCCGACCAGCTGTACGCATCGCTGAAGTCGGTGGAGTTCGAGGATCACCTCGCCGAGGGCGGCACGTTCGCCATCGACTGCACGTTCGGCCTCGAGACCGGGCCCGGCACGCCGTTCCACCACAGCCAGTTCGTCACGCTGCGGGTGAAGGACGCCATCGTCGACCGGCTCCGCGAGGTTCGCGGAACGCGTCCTGACGTCAACCGCGACTATCCCGACGTGCTCTTTCACGTCCACGTCGCGAGCGGCAAGGCCGAGCTCTCCATCGATCTCGCGGGCGAGGCGCTGCACCGTCGCGGCTATCGCAACGACGCGCGCCTCGCGCCCCTCAAGGAGAACCTCGCCGCCGCGCTGCTCATGCAGATGGACTGGCCGCGTCGCGCCGAGGCCGGCGAGCCGCTGTGCGACCCGATGTGCGGGTCCGGCACGTTCCTCATCGAGGCCGCGATGATGCTCGGAGATCGCGCGCCTGGCCTGCTGCGTCAGCGCTGGGGCTTTCAGGGCTGGGCGCAGCACGAAGACGACGTGTGGCTGCCCATCGACACCGAGGCGCGCGAGCGTGCGCGTGCCGGCCTCGCGAAGCTCGACGCCGGCGCTCGCTTCTTCGGCTACGACGGCGATCCGCAGGCCGTCGCGGCCGCCACGCGTAACGCGCAGATCGCGGGCCTCGAGGGTCGCCTCGTCGTCGAGGTCGGCTCGGTCGCCGAGCTGCGCGCGCCCGCCCCGCAGGCCGGCCTCGTCATCACCAACCCGCCGTACGGTGAGCGGCTCGGCGAGGCGAAGGCGCTCGAGGCCACGTATCGCGAGCTCGGCGACACACTCAAGCGCAACTTCCCCGGATGGACCGCGGGCGTGTTCACGCAGCACGGCCCGCTCGTCGGCGCCATCGGCCTTCGCCCGACAAAGCGCGACATCTTCTGGAACGGCGCCATCGAGTGCCGCCTCCTCACGATCCCGATCTCCACGGAGCAGGCGAAGGTGGACGGCCCGGCGTGGCGCACCGCCTCGGCGCACTCGGAGATGTTCGCGAACCGTGTCGAGAAGAACTGGAAGCACCTCGGCAAGTGGGCGCGGCGCGAGAACGTCTCGAGCTATCGCGTGTACGACGCGGATCTGCCCGAGTACGCCGTCGCCGTCGATCTCTACGTGGGCACGCCGGAGCACGAGAGCGAGCAGAGCCTGTGGGCGCATGTGCAGGAGTACGCACCGCCGGCCACCGTCGATCCCGGCAAGGCCGAGCGTCGCCTCGCGGACGTGATGATGCGCCTGCCCGACGTGCTGAAGATCGACCCGTCGCAGGTCGTCCTCAAGGTGCGCAAGCGGCAGCGCGGGTCCACCCAGTACGAGGCTCAGGGTCGACGCGGACAGCGCATGGTCGTCGAGGAGGGGGGCCATCGCTTCTGGGTCAACCTTCATGACTACCTCGACACGGGGCTGTTCCTCGATCAGCGGATCCTGCGCAAGATGGTGGGCGAGTCGGCGCGGGGCCGGACCTTCCTCAACCTGTTCTGCTACACGGGCTCTGCGACGGTGTACGCCCACGATGCGAAGGCCACGACGAGCGTCGATCTGTCCAACACGTACCTCGCGTGGGCGGAGGACAACTTCGCGCTGAACCAGCTCGACCCGCGCAACCACCGCGTCGTGAAGGACGACTGCCTCAACTGGATGGCGGCAGCCGTCGCGTCGGGCGCGAAGTACGACGTCATCTTCCTCGCGCCGCCCACGTTCTCGAACTCGAAGGGCATGGAGGGCGTGCTCGACCTGCAGCGCGACCACGGCAAGATGCTCTCGGACTGCGCGCAGCTGCTCAGCCCCGACGGCGAGCTGTACTTCGTGAATCACTTCCGGCGCTTCAAGATGGAAGCGCCGGAGATGCTCACCGTCGAGGAACTGACCCGCAAGACGCTCCCGCCCGACTACGCGCGCGACGAGCGCTTCCACAAGTCGTACCGGCTGCGCCTGAAGCCGTAGTCGCAACCGTGCGGTGAGCTACTCCTTGAGCGCCGCATCGATCGCTGCCTTGAGCTCGGGCGAGTCCGGCGTGACCTTCGAGCCGAACGCGGCCTTCACCGTACCGTCCTTGCCGACGAGATACTTGTGGAAGTTCCACTGGGGCTCACCCTTCTCGTCGAGCACCTTGTACACGGGTGACACACCATCGCCCTTGGTCTTCACCTTGGCGAACATCGGGAACGTCACGCTGTACTTGAGCGAGCAGAACTTCTTGATCTCGCTCTCCGTGCCCGGCTCCTGGCCACCGAAGTCGTTCGAGGGGAAGCCGAGGATCGTGAAGCCCTTGCCCTTGTACTCCTCGTAGAGCTTTTCCAGGCCGGCGTACTGCGGCGTGAATCCGCACTGCGACGCGACGTTCACGATGAGCGATACCTTGCCCTTGTAGGTGGACAGCGCCTGCGGCTGCCCATCGATGGTGTTGGCCGAGAGTGCGTAGACATTCGACATGTTCTTCTCCGGTTTCGCGTGGGAGGGCGCTGCAAGTCCGATGACAGCGGCGATGACAGCGGCGCTCGCTGCTGCAGAGCGAGCGCGTTCGATGAGATGCATGGGGGCGTTCCTTTCGTCGTGCGAGCTGTCCGTCCGGTCCGGACGCACACTGTCCGGCAGCCGGACACGATCACGCAGCCAGGCACGAAGAGTCGCACGGATGGACGACTTCGAGACGTGGCACGCGCTTCGCTGAGGGTCCTTCGCAAGGAGGCCCCATGAAACTCAATGCTCTCGTGCTCGTCCTCGGTGCCGTCGCTGCAGGCTGTGAGTCCCCGCAATCCACCGAGTCCGCCACCGCTGCGCCCATCATCGGTGGGACCGCGGACAGTACGGACTCGAGCGTCGTCGCGCTGTACGCGCAGACGAAGACGAGCGGCGCGCTGTGCACCGCGTCCGTCATCGCGCCGACCGTGCTCCTCACCGCCGCGCACTGCGTTGCGCCCGGCGAGATCGGCCAAGGCGCCACGTTCGTCGCGCTGCCGAGCGGCAACCTGAACGAGTCGACGACGGAGCGCTGGACCGTGAAGGAGACGCACTTCGATCCGGCGTTCGACGCCACGCGCATCACGAGCGGGCACGACATTGCGGTCGTCATCCTGGACGAGCCGGTGAAGCTCGCGCCGCTCGCGGTGAACCAGGCCGACATCGCGTCGCTCGTCGGTAGCAAGGTGCGTCTCGTCGGCTACGGGGTGAACGACGGCACGGCGCAGACCGGTGCCGGCATCAAGCGCTCGGTCAGCGCGCTCGTCGATACCGTCGACGACAAGCTCATCCAGATCGGCGGCAACGGGAAGGACACGTGCCAGGGCGACTCTGGCGGTCCAGCGCTCGCGACGATCGGCGGGAAGAAGGTCATCGTCGGCGTCACGTCGTTCGGCCAGGCAGGCTGCGGGGGTGGCGGCTACGACACGCGCGTGGATCGGTACGCGGCGTTCCTCGCTCCGTACCTCGACGACGGCGCATCCACGAGTGCCGGCGCCGAGCGCGAGCCCAACGACTCGTCCGCCCACGCCAATGAGATGGCGGTCGGTTCCACGCGCGGCGCACTCTCGACCAAGGGCGACGTCGACTGGTTCCAGTTCACGGTACCCGGCCCGTCGAGCTACACGGTGATGCTGTCGTCGGCGCGTGCGTCCGCGACGTTCCGCGTCTACAAGCTGGCGGAATCGGGCGCGCTCTCGTCCGTCGGCACGCCCGACGGCGACACGCTTTCGCGCACGAGCCTCGACGGTGGCGTCTACTACGTGAAGGTCAGCGACGACGGCCACGCCCACACGGACGCCGGTGACTACACGCTAGAGCTTCGGTGAGCCGAAGCGTGCCGCCTGCGCGCGCACGAGGTCGACGACCGCGTCGACCCAGCCCGGCTCGGCGTTCAGCGAAGGGACCAGCGTCAACGACTCGCCGCCTGCCGCGACGAAGTCACGATGGGCGCGGATGCCGATCTCTTCCAGCGTCTCGAGACAGTCGGCCACGAACGCCGGGCAGAGCACGACGACGCGGCGCACCCCTTTCTTGAGCAGGTCGGGCAGCACGAGGTCGGTGTACGGCTTGATCCACGGGGTGCGACCGAGCCGCGACTGGAACGAGACCGAGTGCGGGATCTGGAGCTTCATGGCCTCGACGACCCCGCGTGTGGTCGCGTAGCACTGGGCCCGGTAGCAGTTGCGGTTGGCCGGCACGATCGCGTCGCAGCACGTGGCGCTCGCGAGGCAGTGCGCGCCGGTCTCGTCGCTCTTGCGGATGTGGCGCTCGGGGAGGCCGTGATAGCTGAAGAGCACGTGGTCGGGCTTCTGCGCGAGGATGATCGGCCGGCCCACCTCGGCGAACGCGTGCACGAAGCCGGGGTGATCGTAGAACGGCGCGACCGTCGCGACCGTGGGCGTGACCCAGCGCTGGCCGACGACGCGGTACAGCTCCTCGACCGACGAGCCGGTCGAGGACGACGCGTACTGCGGATACAGCGGAAAGAAGACGTAGCGATCGATGCCGCGCTCGCGCAGGCGATCGATCGCGGACTCGATGGACGGCGCACCGTAGCGCATGCCGAGCTCCACGGCCCACGTGTCGCCGAGCTTCGCCTGCACCGCGTCGACGAGCGCGCGCGTGTAGCGGAGCAGCGGCGACTCGTC
>JBDTCO010000022.1:0-30509 GCA_039923495.1 Polyangia bacterium | reverse complement strand
ACCTGACGCGCGCGGCGCTGCGCAAGATCGCCAAGGTGCTCTTCGGGATGCGCCTGCTCTCGATCGACGAGCGTCAGCGCATCGACGATGTCTCGCCCGCGCGTGGAAAGCGCTTGCCTCGCGGCCGGGCGCTTTCGTCGCGCGAGATCCGCGAGCTGTTCGCGGTCTGCGCGAAGGACGAGACCGCCGCGGGCCGACGCGACGCGGCGCTCATCGCGATCATGTTCGGCGGCGGGCTACGCCGCGACGAGGTCAGCAAGCTCGATCGGGCCGACTCCGACGAGAGCGGCAACCTGCGCGTCGAGGGCAAGGGCAACAAGGAGAGCCTGCAGCCGATCGTGCCCGAGGTCGTGCAGGCGGTGCGCGCGTGGTTGGCGGTCCGCGGCAAGGTGAGCGGCGAGGACGCAGAAGCGCTGTTCGTCGTCATCGGCAAGAGCGGAAAGGTCGGCAAGCGCCGCCTCGATGGCAAGGCCATCGCATGGAAGGTCGCGCGGCGCGCAGCCGAGGCCGGCATCGAGCCCATGCCCAAGGACCTACGCGGCCGTCAGCACCTACTTTCGCCGCACGATTTGCGCAGATCGTTCGTGACGTCGTTGCTTGAGCTTGGCGAGGACTTGTCGACCGTGGCGAAAGCGGCTCGGCACGCCAGCGTGGCCACCGTGGCGATCTACGACCGGCGCGACGAACGGAAGGTCGCGGAGGCGGTTGCGAAGCTACACGTGCCGGTCGGGCGATAATGACGCCGAGCGCCGGTCACCAACCACGCTCGCAGTCGGTCACGTCTGGCTCGGAGGAGTGAAGACGCTGTCGCGTTTGGCGACATGCAGGGGAGGGGGTCCGGCTGGAGCGGAACAGACCTGGATCCCACCACCGGGGTGGGATCCGAACCGGGATCCGGAGCGAACAAGACGGACGAAATCTACAGCGAGTTTACTATCGGTGGGCCCAGAAAGAATTGAACTTTCAACAAACGGATTAAGAGTCCGCTGCTCTACCAATTGAGCTATGAGCCCGAAGCGGAGCAATAAATGCCTTCTCGCTCGCGCCTCGTCAAGGCCAAACTCTGCCCCCCATGATCATCCTGCCCATCTCCGGCTCCACGCGGGTCGTGTCTTCATGAGCCAGCCTGTGCGGCCCGGCGCGGGGCGCGTCTATGCCGTCGACGCGGTGCGTGGCATGGCCGTGCTCGCGATGATCGTGACGCACGCCAGCGACGCGTGGTTGCGCCCCGACGTGCACGCCTCGGGTGTAGGGCTCGTCACCGGGACGTTCGGTGGCTTCGCGGCGCCAGCGTTCTGTGTGCTCATGGGCATCACCGCGACGCTGTATCTGCCGCGGGGCGGCTACGTGCTGCGCGGCCTGAACCTCGCCGTCGTGGGCTACATGCTCAACGTCGCGGGCTGGCTCCTCGAGTGGTGGCCGCGCGATCTCGTCCACCTCGCCACCGCGCTCGCGGTGTGCACCGGCACCGGCCTCGCCTACCACGCGACGCAGACGCCCGGTCGCGGGCTGCTCTTCGTGCTCGGCGCGGTCCTCTTCTTCGCGGCGGCCTCGACGCTACCCGCGGGAGATCCGCGGCGCGATCTGCTCCGCAGCGACGTGCTGCACGCGCTCGGTGCGTCGTTGTGCATCCTCGGCTTCTTCGCTCGCAACCCCGACGATCGCTCCGCGCGCCCCTTCGTCGCCGCGCTCGTGCTCGTGCTGATCGCGCCGCTGCTCACCGGGCGCGTGCACGCCGTGCTGCCCGGACCCGTCGCGGACTTCCTCGCGCCGCAGAGCCTCGCTCATCGCTACCGCGGCTTTCCGCTGGCACCGTTCGCCGCGTACGCGCTCCTCGGCTCGGGCGCCGTGCGGCTGCTCCGCGCGCTCGAGCGCGACGTCGAAGACCGTCGCGCTCGCCTCGTCGCGGGGTGCGTGATCGGGACCGCCGTTACGCTCTACCTGTTCCCGGAGCAACCATTCGTCGACGTGCACGTCGCGCACTACATGATGTTCTACGTGACGATCATCGCGGCGGCGCTCCTGTGCGCGTCGATGCTCGGCGAGGCACACACGCGGTTCGTGCGGGTGCTCGGGCGCCACTCGCTCCTCGCGTACTGCCTGCACGTCGAGCTCGTGTTCGGCAGCATCAGCGGCATCCTGCACAAGCGGCTCGGGCTTCCGCTCTGGATCGCGTGCGTTTCGTACGTCGTGTTGCTCATGGCGGGCATCGGCATCTCGGTGGAACGACGCAAGCAGGTCGCATCCATCGCGCGTCGTCAGATCGCCTCGTTGCGGACGCGCGTCGACGAGCCCGTGCGCGCTCTGCCCGTGCTTCACGCCGCCGAAAAACGTGGTGTCGTCGCCACCGAGAGTGACGCCCTCGGGTAGCTCGCCTTCGACGGTCGTCGCGGAGCACGGAGGTTCACGGCTGCACCTCCGGATCGTGCCACCCACCGACGGGCTCGGCGAGTGCCTCGGCCTGCGACGGACCCCACGTGTCGGGCTCGTAGACGATGACCGGCGTCTTCATGTCCAGCACGCCATCGACGATGGTCCACGCGGCCTCGACCGCGCGCTGGTGGGCGAACAACGTCGGGTCGCCGTGCATGGCGTCGCCGAGGAGCCGCTCGTACGCCGTCATCTCGACGCCATCCGGGCGCTGCACGAACGACATCTCCACGGGCTCGGCCTCCATCGCCTCGCCGGGCTTCTTGTGCTGCGTGGTGAGCGCGATCTCGAGATCGGGGCTGAGGCGCAGACGCACGAGGTCGCCGGTGTCGTTCTCGAACTCGGCGATCGGTGGGCTGCGCAGCTCGACGAGGATCTCCGTGCAGCTCACGGGGAGCTTCTTGCCGGTGCGGATGAGGAACGGCACTCCGCGCCAGCGCTCGCTGTCGATCTCGAGGTGCAGCGCTGCGAACGTCTCGACGTTGGACCTCGGCTTCACGCCCTGCTCGTCGAGGTAGCCGCGAAACTGGCCGCGCACGATCGCATTCGCGGAGAGCGGCTTCACGCGCTCGAGGAGCGCCGCGGTCTTCTCGCGGATCTCCGTGTGCCCCGCACTGTCGGGCGCGTCCATCGTGAGCAGCGCGAGCACCTCGAGCAGGTGGTTCTGCACGACGTCGCGGATCGCGCCGAGGCTGTCGTAGAGGCTGCCGCGACCCGCGACGCCGAACTTCTCGGCCATGGTGATCTGCACGCTGCGGACATGCTCGCGGTTCCACACCGGCTCGAACAGCCGGTTGGCGAACCGGAACACGAACAGTCCTTGGACCGCCTCCTTGCCGAGGTAGTGGTCGATGCGGAACACATCCTCCTCGGCGAACACGGCATGGATCGTCTTGTTGAGCGCCTGCGCCGACGCGAGATCGCGACCGAACGGCTTCTCGACGACGATCCGTGCCCCCTTCGCGCAACCGGAGCGCGCGAGCTCGTCGACCACGACGGGAAACAGCGACGGCGGGATCGCGAGGTAGTGCAGCGGGTGTTGCGCGCCTTTCAGCCTGGCGGCGAGCTCATCGAACGTGGCGGGCTCGGCGTAGTCCCCATCGACGTAGTCGAGCAGCGACACGAGCTTCGCGAAAGCCTCGTCGTCGACCGGGCCGTGCTCGGAGAGGCTGTCGTGAGCGCGCTGGCGCAGCTGCTCGACCCCCCAGCCCGCCTTCGCGACGCCGATGATGGGCACGTCGAGGTGACCGTGGCGGATCATCGACTGCAGCGCCGGGAAGATCATCTTGTAGGCGAGATCGCCGGTGGCACCGAAGAACACGAGCGCGTCGCTCACAGGTCGTTTCATACGAAGCTTCGATGTCGCCGGCGCACGAACGCCTCAATTGATCACGACGTATACGCGGCTGAGCTAGGCTCGCGGACATGAGCAAGATGGCGGCGTTTCTCTGGTTCGATGGGCAGGCAGAGCAGGCAGCGACGTTCTACGCGAGCACCTTCCCCGACAGCCGCATCACGTCGCCGCAACGGAGCGGTGATGGCCCGGCAACCTCGGTGTCGCTCGTCATCTGCGGCCGCGAGTTCGTCGCCTTCAACGGCGGCCCGCACTTCAAGTTCACGGAGGCCATCTCGTTCCAGATCGTCACCGATGATCAGGCCGAGACCGATCGTCTGTGGAGCGCGATCACCAGCGATGGTGGCACCGAGAGCCGCTGCGGCTGGTGCAAGGATCGCTGGGGACTCTCGTGGCAGATCGTCCCGCGCGCGCTCATGAAGGCGTTGAGCAGCGACGACCGTGCCGCCGCCGGACGCGCGACGAAGGCGATGATGACGATGAAGAAGATCGACGTGGCCGCGATCGAGACCGCGTTCGCGGGGTAGCCGGGGCGCCCGGCACGATTCGAACATGCGCGAGTAGTTGTGGCGCGCCCGGCACGATTCGAACGTGCGACCACCGGCTTCGAAGGCCGATGCTCTATCCAGCTGAGCTACGGGCGCTGAACGGGGACACGCTAGCCCAGCGGGGGTGAGGCTGTCGACTGCGTTGGTGATGGCGTCGTGTCGGAGGATGCGGAATGTGGTCCTTGTCGTCGTGCGTCGGCGGCACCGCGATCGTGCCCGCGAGCTGCCATGCGGGTGCCGGCTCCTGCGCGCAGTCCCGATGTCGTTCGACGTCGATACTTTCGACACCGGGACGCGACAGCTCGACGGCGACATGCTGTCGTCGAACACGCTGCCATCGCGATCGAACGGTGCTGCGCTACCGCGGTGACTCGTCGACGAAGCGCGGCGATCGTGCCGTCACCTTCGTCGGCACCAGCTACCTCAGTAGCCGGTGTCTTCCTTGGGTGGACGCTCGAGCGTCGGCGCGCCCTCGGGCGGCTCGCCCTCGTCGAGCGCGAACACCTTGACCGCATCGTCGCGGTGCCGACCCGGCGCGATGCGCGTGAGGATCGACTGCAGGTTGCGCTTGATGTCGTCCATGCTCACCGCCGAGACACCCGCGTCGACGACCTTGCCGACGTAGACGTCCTCCGGCCCGCGCACGATGGCGAGCATGTCCGGGTTGGTGCCGTCGAAGTAGTGGCGGTCCCTCGGAGGGCAGTTGTTGAGCTGATCGCGGAGCTTGTTGTCTACACGCAGCGCGATGAACAGCTTGCGTTCGCTTTCGATCCTCATGGGCGAGGAATCCTACCACGCGGCGGCGGACTCACGGGCGGAAGATCGCGAGCTTCGCGTTCGTGAGATCGGCGAAGACGGCCACAGCCCCGCAGTCGGGGACGGCAGGGCTGCGCAGGCTGTCGGGCACCATCGTCGTCACGTGCTCGTCGCTGGCGATCGCGGAGACCACGGTGAAGTCGGGACTGCTGACGCGACCCCGGTTCTGAAAGATCGTGGGTGCGTAGGAACTTTGCCCGGACTGCCTCACGAACGCGAAAAGATCGGGCGCACCGTCCCGATTCCAGTCGACGACCTGCAGCGCGTAGACGGGTTTCGTCGTCTGAAACAGGGGCTGGTCCTGGGTGCCGTCGACGTACAGCGTGAAGATCACGACACCGTCGTCGGTTCCAAACACGATGTTGTCCTGCATCGGAAGCTCATGGTCCGCGACCAGGTGGATGGGGCCGGCGGCGACGGTGTGCGCTGTCATGATGCTGCCTGGATTGAGGATGATGCCTGGGCCGAACCCCATCGACGTCCCGGGCAACACGATCGCCTGGGCGCCGTTGCTACCGATGGACGGCAGGAAGGCGACGATAGACCGGTGGCCACTGGGAGAGCGATCGTTGGAGGCGACGAGCGAGAGCGCGTCGTGCTGCGGCGTGAGAGGGTAGTGAGTGGGCATGCCGAGGAAGCTCGCAGGAGTGCCCTCGAAGACCGACACGGTCGCTGGAACCGCCAGATCTCCGCTGACCACCCGCACCGTGACCAGCTGCGGATGATCCGCGTTGAGTTGCAGGATCGCGACGGCGTGCAGGGCCAAGTTATTTGGCAGGGCCTGGACCGGCAACCCGACCACTTCGAACGTCGTGCCCGTCCAGCGATACTCCGTCATCGTGCCGGACACGTCAGCTACGATAACGTGCGCTTCGCCATTTTTTGTCGTGCCGGCGGCGAACAACGCCCCGGGCTGATCGATCTTGAACGCTTGCGCTCCCCCAGGGTGCGGGCCAAGGATTGCGGGCACGCGCAGGAGCAAGTTCGAGTTGCCCGCGCTGTCGTGAATCAGCGCCACGGCATCCGTGGCCGCACCCGGGCCATCGAGCTGGAGCAGCCGAACCTCTTGCGGTGCGAGCGCGGCCTGGCCTCCGTCTGGCTCGGTGGAGACCGAAGTGCCGCCGATGGTCACCGGCGGCCCGTCCAGCGGTCCCAGGTCGAAGACCGGCACGCACACAGGGTCGACACCGGCGTCCATCGCTGCGTCGGTGCTGCCGCCGTCGGTCGCGAATCCCCCGTCGGGGTCAGGGCCCGCGTCGACGTTTGCACTACCGTCGGCGGCTGCATCGGGCAGGCGATCGAAGTGCGCGTAGTCGCGACAGCCGGTGAGCGCGACGAAGACGCAGACGAAGATGAAGACGACGAGTGAGCTACGCATTGTCACCACGGTCGGAAGGTCGATATCTGTATTTGGGTCACGCCGTTGCATCCGAACACATCGAGGTCCCCATCGCCGTTCCAGTGGACGGCCGCCATCGCGTAGGTGGGAACGCGGTCGATCAGCTCCGGGACCGTCGGCGGTGGCGACGTGTCGACGAGGGCAACGAGCAGCGCGCGACTCATCGCGCGACCCAGCCTGCCCAGAGGCCGACGTCGACGGCCGCGAGCACGCCGCCCGCGATCAGCAGGCCGACGCCCGCACGCTCGAGGTTACGCGTGCTGCCGTAGACCGACGAGTCGCAGAGCCGTGTGCTGCCGCAGCCTTCGTTGGCGAGGTTGTCGTAGCGATGAGCGCTCACGCCGTACAGCGCACCGCCCGTGACGAGCGTCGCGATGCCGACGGCGGCGAACGTGGCCGGCAGCGCAAGGGGGTAGCGGTGGTGTCGCTCGTGCCCCGCAACCCGCTCGACCGTGGGGGGTGAGGACCGGCGCCGTGATGCGTTCCTGCAGCACGACGAGGCGCTCGGCGGCGGTGGTCCTCTCGGGACCTTCGGGTGCGTGCGCGAGGAAGCGCTGATACCACTCGACGGCCGCAGGGAAGCGCTCGAGACGGTCGTAGCTGCGCGCGATGTTGTAGTCGAACGCGGGCGCGCTCTTCACCGCGCGCGCCGCCATGAACTCGGCGATGGCCTCGTCGTACCGTCCGTCCTCGTAGAGGTGCGCGCCCGCTGCGAAGCGGCGACGCGCGATCTCCGTGTCGGGATCGTCGGTCCCGCGTGCGGTCGCGCCGGACAGCACGAGGGCTGCGATGAGCAGGTGACGGGAGCGCGCGCGCATGACGGCGTGAGCATAGGGCAATCGGGCGCATTTTGTCGTGACGGAAGTTACGGCTCGAGGATGGAGATCCGTGGTTTCTCCGTGTCGGAGAAGACTAGGCGCGGCGGGCACGAGAGCGCCGCGGGTGACGCGATCGCAGGATAGACGCTCTCAGGGCGCGACATGCCCGTCGGCGTACTCAGCTCGAATTGACCGCCTCCACGCTGCTGAAAGACGCTCGCATATACAGGGTGCGAAGGGACTTCGGCCCTCGTCCAGAAGAACAGATCATCCGCCCCGTCTCGGTTCCAGTCGATCCGCTGCAGCCCGGCCACCACGCCCGTGACCCCCGCGGTCACGTTGGCAGCGCCCATCGTCGTGAGCGTCGTGAGCGTGATGAGGCGCTTTGTCGGCGTGGTGGTCCCGGCGTACTCGTCGCCGCCGAGCACGAGATCGTCCTGCCCATCGTGATCGACATCGGCCGCCGTCATCGTGGTGGCATAGCTCGTGTGGTACAGGCTCTCCGCTCCGAACATGTCGACGTAGGTCGCGGTGGTCTGCAGGGGTACGACGTCGAAGTGCGCCGAACTTCCCGTGAGGAGCGCGAGCGTGGAGGTGCCGCCACCCGCGGGGTCGAGCACGGCGATGAAAGACTTCTTCGTCTGCTTGTTCGGGAACACTGTCACCAGCGAGGGCGCGCCGAACGACATCGCGAGCGGGACTTCCACTGGCACGCTGTCGAGGAATTGCTTCCCCACCTGGCCCGCGAAGATCTGGACGGACGACGACACGACGCCGGCCATCGGACCCGTGACGGCGCCGACGAGGAGGTCCGGCACACCATCGCCGGTGACGTCTCCGAACGTGACGGACATTGGACGGTAGCCAGGCATGAGAGATATTTCCTCCTTCAGGATGCCGCTGCCCCACGTGTACTCGTGGATCGCGTTGCCGCCGCAGCCGGTCATGGTGTCGCAGACGACGATCATGTGCACGTCGCCTCCGGGCACGCGCTCCGCCGCGAAAGAGCTCCCACCTTCAGGGAGGTTCGTCGCCGTCGTGGGCTTCGTGGCGATCGTGTCATCGTCGATGTCGTCGACCCGGGTGAGCCCGCCGGTCGTCGAGTTGCCGGGCAGGAACCCGAGCGCACTGTGCCGGCCGGAGCTCCCCACGAAGCTCACCAGCACGACGCGCGCCGGGGCGAAGCCAACCGGGTAGGGCTCCTTCTCGTTCAACGCAGGGGCAGGGTTCGCGTTGAGGTCCGAGAGGAGCGGGTCGACGCAGCCGAGCATGCCTCCATCGTCAGGCCCGCCATCGGTCGCCATCCCGCCGTCGCTGGGGGGGCCTCCGTCGGCGCCGCCATCCACCTGCGCCGAGGCGTCGTAGGTCGTGTGCTTCTCGAAGTGCGCGTAGTCGCGACACGCCGTCGTGCTCACGATGACAGCGAGCCACAGGAAGACGATCGCACGTCTCATCGCGCCTTCCATCCGGCCCACAGCGCGACGGACGCGGCGCTGAGCACGCCGCCGGTGATGAGGAGCCCGACGCCCACACGCTCCATGGTACGCGTTCCGCCCCACGTCGAATCGAAACAGGAACGCGCCGCGCCGCAGCCGCTGCTCGTGAGGTCGTCGTACTTCGCGCCGCTGACACCAAAGAGCGTGCCGCCGACGACGAGCGAACCGAGTGCCACGCCGGTCACCGCGGCGGGGACTGCGATGGGGTAGGGATGGCGCGTCGGGCGTGCGACGACGGCCGCTGTCGCGACGTGAACTGCGACCTGGGGTGCGACCGGCGCGGCGGGAGGCATCTCGGCGGCCAGCCGCGCGCGCAGCACCTCGAGGCGTGCCTTCGCCTCGTCGGTCTGCGTGCCCGGTGGCGCGTGCTCGAGGAAGCGCTGATACCACTCCGCTGCGTCTGCAGTGTGCTCGAGCCGGTCGTGGCAGCGCGCGATGTTGTAGTCGAGCGCGGGCGAGGGCGTGAGCTTGCGCGCAGCGGTGAACTCGACGATGGCCGCGCCGTACCTGGCGTCCTCGTAGAGCGCCGCGCCCGCGACGAAGTGGCGGCGCGCGGCCTCCGTGTCGGGATCGTCGAACGCGTGCGTCGCGCGGGCGAGCAGGAGACAGAGGACGGTGATCGAACGCGCGAGGGCTCTCAAGCGATCGTCAGTTTACGTTACGAAGACGACCGCATCGTATAAATTCGACGCGTGGCCTGGTTCGTCTATCTCCTGCGTTGCGGCGACGATTCGCTGTACTGCGGGATGACCAACGACGTCGAGCGCCGGCTGGAGGCGCATCGACGCGGCGTCGGCGCGCGCTACACGCGCGGTCGATCGCCGCTCACGCTGGTGCACAAGGTGCGCGCCAAGGACCGAGGCGATGCGCTGCGCAAGGAAGCGGCGTGGAAGCGGCTCTCGCGCGCCGAGAAGCTGGCGAAGATCGCCAAGGCGCTGCGTGCTCAGCGCGCGCGCAAGAAGCGCGCAGGGTTGCCGACCGCCACCGTGTAAGGGGGCACGTCCTTCGTCACCACGGCGCCCGCGCCCACCTGTGCGCCGCGGCCGATGGTGACGCCGGGCAACACGATGGCCCCCATGCCGAGGTCGCAGCCGTCCTCGATGACGACCGGGGCGAGCTCCAGCGCGCCGTCCATGATCGGCAGGTCGCGGCCCGGATCGGCGTGGCGCGACGTCAGGATCTGCACGTGCGGCGCGATGCCGACGTCGCGTCCGATGGTGAGGCCGCCCGCGGAGTGGAAGAACGCAGCCTGACCGATCCAGGTGCCTTCGCCGATGACGAGGCGGTTCTTGTGGTAGGCCTTCAGGATCGCGTGGTGGCCGACGTACACGTTCTCGCCGAGCTCGATGTTCTCCGCGTGGAACACCAGGGCGCCGGGCTCGAACACCACGCTCTTCGGACACGCGGCGAACGCGCTGCGATCGGGGACGACACCGGAGCCGTGACTGCGGGGCGGAGCGCGCACGCAGAGAGCTTATCGCAAAGTGCCGTCTCTTGACCGTCGGAGGGCCGCATGGCACACCCGCTGCCCGGCGTCGCGTCGCGCGCCGCATCACCGCACCCACCTACCAAGATCCCCCAAGAGGAACCATGCAGGTCACGATCTCCGAGCTGTCCCCCGTCGAGAAGAAGGTTGCCGTCGAGCTTCCCTGGCCTGCCGTACAGGTCAAGCTCGACGAGGCGTATCGCGACCTGCAGCGCTCGGTCGCTCTCAAGGGCTACCGCAAGGGCAAGGTCCCGCGCGACATGCTGGAGCGCATGTACGGCCGTCAAGTCGAACAGGACCTCATCCAGAAGCTCGTGCAGGAGACGTTCATCCAGGCCGCCACCGACCACAAGCTCGAGCCGGTCTCCGAGCCCGTCGTGAACGACGCGCACCTCCACAAGGGCAAGAACTTCCACTACTCGGCGCTCGTCGAGGTCCGCTCGGTCATCGAGCCGAAGGATTACTTCGACGCGACGGTCACGCAGCGTGGCGCCAAGGTCACGGACGAAGAGGTCGAGCGCACGCTCGATCAGAAGCGTCGCGAGCTCACCGAGTACAAGGTGATCGACGCCGCGCAGCGTCCCGACATGCTCGTCGGCGCGAGCGACGTCCTCGTCCTCCGCGTCGTCGGCACGCTCGGCGATGCGCCGTACGAGAAGGACGGCTTCATGGTCGACCTCTCCGAGCCCAGCGCGGACGCGATCCCCGGTATGGGCAAGGCGATGCTCGGCATCCCCGTCGCGGCGAAGGAGCACGAGGTGACGTTCACGTCGCCTGCTCCCGAGGCGAAAGAGGGCGAGACCAAGGGCGAGGACAAGAAGGTCACGCTCAAGGTCACCGTCCACGAGGCGCGCGAGAAGGTCATCCCGTCGATGGACGACGAGTTCGCCAAGGACACGGGCGAGGCCGACACGCTGGCCGAGCTGCGCGACAAGACGAAGACGCGCATGCTCGCCGAGGACGACAAGGCCGCCAAGGCCGAGGTCCGTCGTGATCTCGTGAAGGAGATCCTCAAGAAGAACCCGTTCCCCGTCGCGACGTCGCTCGTCGATCGTCAGCTCGACGCGCTCGTCCAGCGCGCGAAGATCCAGATGATGATGCGCGGCGTCGATCCGCGCGCGCTCGAGGCGCAGGGTCAGCTCGACACGCAGCGCATGCGCGACGATCTCCGCGAGGAGGCCAACGACGAGGTCCGCGCCGCGTTCCTCGTCGACGCGATCGCCAGTGTGGAGAAGATCGAGGTCTCCGACGCCGAGTACGAGAAGAAGCTCGCCGACATGGCGGAGTCGCGGCAGAAGTCGGTGCCGAAGCTGAAGGCCGAGCTCCAGAAGGAAGGGCGCCTCGACGCCGTGCGCTACCAGCTTCGTGAAGAGAAGACCCTTGACTTGCTGATGTCGCGGGCAAAAATTAACGTGGCGCCTTAGCCGACCCTCTCAAGGTTCAGCTCTTTCCAAAAGCGGCGCTGCAGGTCTCGTACGTGGACTCACCCAGGAGCATCACCCTCATGTCGAACCGCTACTCGCACCTCGCAGGCCTTCCGTCCATGGCGGGGAGCGCGCAGAACTACATCCCGGTCCCCGGCGTCATCGAGCAGACGCACCGCGGCGAGCGCAGCATGGACATCTGGTCGCGGCTCTACAAGGACCGCATCGTGTTCCTCGGCTGGCCTGTCTCCGACGAGAGCGCCAACGCGATCGTCGCGCAGCTCCTGTTCCTCGAGTCGGAGGATCCGGACAAGGACATCATGATGTACATCAACTCGCCGGGCGGGCTCGTGACGGCCGGCATGATGATCTACGACACGATGCAGTACATCCGCTGCGACGTCGCGACCATCTGCATGGGTCAGGCAGCGTCGATGGGCGCCTTTTTGCTCACCGCCGGCGCCAAGGGCAAGCGCTTCGCGCTCCCGAACGCGCGCGTCATGATCCACCAGCCGCTCGGTGGCTTCCAGGGGCAGGCCACGGACATCGACATCCACGCGAAGGAGATCCTCAAGACGCGTGATCGCATGAACGAGCTCATGGCCAAGCACACGGGCCAGCCCATCGAGAAGATCAAGTACGACACCGAGCGCGACTACTTCCTGTCGGCCGACGAGGCGAAGACCTACGGGCTCATCGACGAGGTCCTCGTGAAGAAGAAGGAAGAGGGCAAGAAGTAGCCATGATGACCGTGGCAATCCTCGCTGGCGCATTGCTCCCGAGCACTTCCGAAACTCGCGCGAGTAACGCGCGGGTGGAGGGGGGCGGGAAGGCCCCCGTATAATGGAGTCCGGCAAGCGTCGCGACGAGGCGGGCGGGAACTTGAGCTGCTCCTTCTGCGGAAAGAACCAGAAGGAGGTCAAGAAGCTCATCGCCGGGCCGACGGTCTACATCTGCGACGAGTGCATCGGTCTCTGCAATGACATCATCGCCGAGGAGATCGAGAAGGAGGAGCAGTCCTACGGCCTCGGCGCGATCCCCAAGCCCGCCGAGATCAAGGCTGTCCTCGACGAGTACGTCATCGGTCAGGACCGCGCGAAGAAGATCCTCGCGGTGGCCGTGCACAACCACTACAAGCGCATCGACGCGCGCGCCCAGTCCGCCGAGGGCGGCACCAAGGACAGCGACGTCGAGCTGCAGAAGTCGAACATCCTCCTGCTCGGCCCGACGGGCTGCGGCAAGACGCTGCTCGCCCAGACGCTCGCGCGCATCCTCAACGTCCCGTTCGCCATCGCGGACGCCACCAACCTCACCGAGGCTGGCTACGTCGGTGAGGACGTCGAGAACATCATCGTCAACCTGCTGCAGAACGCCGACCACGACATCGAGAAGGCGCAGCGCGGCATCGTCTACATCGACGAGATCGACAAGATCGCGCGCAAGTCCGACAACCCGTCGATCACGCGCGACGTGTCCGGCGAGGGCGTGCAGCAGGCGCTGCTCAAGATCCTCGAGGGCACCATCTGCAACGTGCCGCCGAAGGGTGGCCGCAAGCACCCGCAGCAGGAGTTCCTGCAGGTCGACACCACCAACATCCTCTTCATCTGCGGCGGCGCGTTCACCGGGCTCGAGGATCTCATCGAGAGCCGCGTCGGTCAGAAGCAGATGGGCTTCGGCGCGAAGATCGTCTCGAAGCATGAGAAGAAGGTGTGGGAGTACCTCAAGGACGTGCAGCCCGAGGACCTGCTGAAGTACGGCATGATCCCCGAGTTCGTGGGTCGGCTGCCGGTCATCGCGCCGCTGCACGAGCTCTCGGAAGAGGCGCTCGTCGATATCCTCATCAAGCCGAAGAACGCGCTCATCAAGCAGTACCAGAAGCTCTTCGACATGGACGGCGTGAAGCTGAAGTTCGCCAAGCAGGCGCTGCACGAGGTTGCGAAGGCCGCGCTCAACACCAAGTCGGGCGCGCGGGGTCTACGCTCCATCCTCGAGACGGCGCTCCTCGAGACGATGTACGAGATCCCCACCAGCACCACGGTGAAGGAGATCCTCATCAACGAGGACGTCATCTCCGGCAAGGCCCAGCCGCTCCTCGTGTACGAGGAGAAGGCAGCGGCGGCGGGCCGCAAGTAGCTCGTCGTCCGGCAGGACGCGCTCGCCGCGCCGCGCAGCAATTCGCGCAGGAACGGACCCCGCGATACGCTTGCTGAATGTTCGGATCGAGCGACGACCACAAGCGCCGCAGCATGAAGCCCACACCACCCCAGCTGACGCTCCTGCCGCTGCGCGAGCTCATCGTGTTTCCGCACATGGTCGTGCCGCTGTCGGTCGGTCGCGAGCGCTCGGTGACTGCGGTCGAGCAGGCGATGAAGGGCGATCAACTCATCGTGCTCGCGGCGCAGCAGCGCGCGAAGACGAACGAGCCGCTGCCCGAGGAGATCTTCCCCGTCGGCACGGTGGGCCACATCATCCAGATGCTGCGGCTGCCGGACGGCAAGGTGAAGGTGCTCGTCGAGGGGCGGCAGCGCGTGCAGATCCGGCGCTTCGTCGAGACAGAGCCGTGCTTCCTCGTCGAGACGGAGCCGCTGTTCGAGGAGGAGCCCGAAGGCTGGCCGGGCCTCGACGGTCCGAGCGCCGAGGTCGAGGCGCTCATGATGAGGACGCACCAGACCTTCGAGACGTACGTGCGCCTCAACAAGCGGATCCCGCCGGAGCTGCTCGTCAGCCTGCAGACCATCGAGCAGCCGTCGCGCCTCGCGGACACGATCGCGGGCGCGCTCGCGCTCAAGCTCGGCGAGAAGCAGACGCTGCTCGAGGAGGTGCGCGCGGGTGTCCGGCTCGCGAAGCTCATCGAGCACATGCAGACCGAGATCGACCTGCTGCAAGAGCACAAGAAGATCCGCTCGCGCGTGAAGAAGCAGCAGGAGAAGTCGCAGAAGGACTTCTACCTCAACGAGCAGATGTCGCAGATCCAGAAGGAGCTCGGCGAGCGCGACGAGTTCAAGAACGAGATCACCGAGCTCGAGGACAAGATCAAGAGCAAGCCCATGTCCGTCGAGGCGAAGGCCCGCTGTGGCAAGGAGCTCAAGAAGCTGAAGATGATGTCGCCGATGTCGGCGGAGGCCTCGGTCGTCCGCAACTACATCGACTGGGTCCTCGCGTTGCCCTGGGACGACAAGACGCAGGACAAGCTCGACGTGCACGAGGCGTCGGTGATGCTCGACGAGGATCACTTCGGCCTCGACAAGGTGAAGGAGCGCATCCTCGAGTACCTCTCGGTGCAGGCGCTCGTGAAGAAGCTGCGCGGGCCGATCCTGTGCCTCGTGGGGCCGCCCGGCGTGGGCAAGACATCGCTCGCCAAGAGCATCGCGCGCGCGACCGGTCGCAAGTTCACCCGGCTCTCGCTCGGCGGTGTGCGCGACGAGGCCGAGATCCGCGGCCACCGTCGCACTTACATCGGCGCGCTGCCGGGCAAGCTCATCCAGAGCCTGCGTAAGGTGGGCTCGAACAACC
Source organism: Polyangia bacterium (assembly GCA_039923495.1). Taxonomy (GTDB): domain Bacteria; phylum Myxococcota_A; class Polyangia; order Palsa-1104; family Palsa-1104; genus JBDTCO01. The sequence goes on along the minus strand of JBDTCO010000022.1, from coordinate 15,225 downwards.
CGGTGTTCCTGCTCGACGAGATCGACAAGATGTCCACCGACTTCCGCGGTGACCCGTCGTCGGCGTTGCTCGAGGTGCTCGATCCGGAGCAGAACGCGACGTTCAACGATCACTACCTCGATCTCGACTACGATCTCTCCGACGTGATGTTCATCGCGACGGCGAACTCGTTGCACAGCATTCCCGATCCGCTCAGGGACCGCATGGAGATCATCCAGCTCCCCGGCTACACGGAGTGGGAGAAGGTCGCCATCGCCGAGAAGTATCTGGTGCCGAAGGAGCAGGAGATGAACGGCGTCGGCAACATCGACGTCGAGATCTCGGAGCCTGCGCTGCGCTCGATCATTCACCACTACACGAAGGAGGCCGGCGTCCGCAGCCTCGAGCGCGAGCTCGGCACCATCTTCCGCAAGATCGCGAAGGAGGTCGTGGCCGCCAAGACCTCGGGCAAGCCGCAGCCGAAGTTCCGCATCACGCCGCAGTCGGTGCCGCGCTTCCTCGACGTGCACAAGTACAGCGGCAACCGCACCGAGCGCGATCACGAGATCGGCTACGTGAATGGCCTCGCCGTGACGATGCACGGCGGTGACATCCTGCCGGCCGAGGTCAGCGTCATGCCCGGCAAGGGCAAGGTCACGCTGACCGGCAAGCTCGGCGACGTGATGCAGGAGTCCGCGCACGCGGCGATGAGCTACATCCGCTCGCGCTGCGACGCGCTCGGGCTCGATCGCGAGTTCTACTGCAAGACCGACATCCACGTGCACTTCCCCGAGGGCGCGATCCCGAAGGACGGTCCATCGGCGGGCGTGACGATGGCGACGGCGCTGGCGTCCGCGCTGCTGCGCATCCCCGCGCGTCGCGACGTGGCGATGACCGGCGAGGTGACGCTGCGCGGGCGCGTGTTGCCCATCGGCGGCCTCAAGGACAAGGTCCTCGCGGCGCATCGCGCGGGCATCACGACCGTCATCATCCCGAAGGAGAACCGCAAGGATCTGCGCGAGCTCCCGAAGAAGGTGCTGAAGGTGATGCACATCGTCGCGGTCGAGCACATGGACGAGGTGCTGCGAGCGGCGCTCGTGCTCGAGCACCCGGCGGAGTTCCTCGCATCGCCGAGCCGCGCCATCGACTGGCGCAGCCCGAGCTCCGAGCCCACGGTCGACGCGCCCGTCGAGCCGGCGACGACGCACTGATGCGCGCGCTCCATTTTTGCCAGCTCATGCTCGGTGCGCTGGTCCTCGCGGCGTGTAGCCCGCCGGCATCGATCACAGCGTGCAGCGTCGACAAGCTCGCGTCAGCCGACGTGAGCCTCGTGAACTACGCGGACTGCGGCACGTTCGACCGAGGCTCACCGAACTACACGAACGAGGCGATGACCGCCGCGCAGCTCTGCGTGCTCAATGCTGTGTCACGCAGCCAGGCCTTCTACCTCGCGTACGACGCCACCCCGGACGGTAGCAACACCGAGCTACGCGGTGCGTACTCCGGCGTGCCGAACGCGGCCGGCGACACGCTCACGATCCAGAGCTACGCGGGGAGAGGCACCGTCGGCGCGAGCTCGCTCAAGCTCGTATCGGAGCGGAGCTGCGTGACGCTCACCGCGGCCGATCTGTGCTCACCCGCCGTCGGCGTGCCGTGCCTGACGTGTACGAGCAACGACGCCGGCAGCATCCAGTGCCGGCACTGACGAGCTACTCGAAGAGCTCGTCGTCGTCGTCTTCCTCATCCTCTCCGGCGATGGCAGTGGTGAGGCGCTCGAGGGCTTCGGGCGAGATGGTGAGGAACTGGAGGCCGACGAGGTAGCGCGTGTCGATTCCACCAGGACCCTGCGTGGACAAAGGCGAGATCCAGCGGACCTCGACGAGGAGATCGAGCGACGGGCCTTCCGTCAGCGCGAGCAGCACGTTGCCGCGGGTGCCGCGCTCGGGTGCTTCGACGAGCTCGATGCTGAGACCACCCGTGGACACGTTGATCGTGTGCGTCTCGTGCGAAATCCCTCGTAGCGTCACCGACACACCGCGACGCAGCCGAAGCCGTGGCGACGAGCGACGCTCGTCCTCTTTCTTGGCCATACGAGATTGTACCGCCTTCCAGGACGAAAGGGACGCTTCGACGACGCAGTACGGCAGCAGGCCGGGAAAACCGAGGAGCATCACGCGCCCATCGCCTCCGAACTCCCGACAGCGTGCGCGTGGGACTTCTGGCTCGCATCCACGTGCTGGACGGCGGAGAAGGCGTGCACCAGCCCTATGACGGTGCCGCCGAGGCCGCACGTGAGGAGTGCGAAGCCCGCGAGGGGCAGCCGCTGGATCCATCGCCATCCGCTCCCGGCGCGGTCGGCGAGCGAGCGCGCTCACAGGTGCAGCGCGACCGCGATCGCGAGGTACACGACCGTCGTCGTCCCGAGCATGAACACCACCTGCGACCCGTTGCCAGCGAGCATGGAGGCGACGGTACTCCGCGACCGCGCCGGTAGTACAACAGAGCCTCGCCGAAGTGATACGTTCCACGCGACGCACGGGCGTATAGCTCAGCTGGTTAGAGCATCGGTTTTACATACCGAGGGTCGGGGGTTCAAATCCCTCTGCGCCTACCGTTGAAGTCGCGGGGGATTCGCTCGCTCCGAGCGGCTGTCGTGGTCCCCGCGTGGTCCATCTCGCCGCCGCGGCGCTTCGACTGCGCCGGGATGCCGATGCAACACGCCGGCGTAGTCGCCCGAGTCGAACGGATGGACTGCTCAGGCGGGCGGTAGCTCGGGGAACGCGAGGTCGCTCATGTGCTTCTTGCGCGCGGCGAGGTAGCTCGCGTCGTCACCGTGGACCACGAAGGTCGTGTTCGAGTATGCGAGGTTGGCGACGGCGAGCCCCATCTTGACGATCCGCGACCTGGCCGCGAAGTGCGTCTCCTTCAGCGTGCCATTCTTCGTGCGCAGCCAGTTCATCCACAACACTCGACTCTCGGTGTCGTAGGTCGGCGCGTGCATCCAGTAGTGAAAGCCGACGAACTGCTGATGGCGCGCCTCGACAATGTCGTATTCGCGCTGCAGTGCGCGCGCGCAGGCCGCGTCGTGATTGCCGACGATGATGTTCTCGAGGCAAGCGCCCTCGACGCGGAAGTACACGTGCGTGCCAGCCGGTGAGGTGAAGGAGCGCCACATGAGCTCACCGATCGTCGTCGATACCGGCCTTCGCATCGACCTCTCTGCCGATCAGCGCCTTCGCCGACGCCGAACGACGAAGAACGCACCACCGAGGAGCAGCGGCCACGCAGACGTGATGGGCGCCGGCGAGCCCAGGTCGCAACCGCAGCCGCTCGACGATCCGCCAGCAGAATGGCTTCCGCCATCGGCGCGGCCGGCGTCGCTGCCGACCAGGCCGGCGTCGCCGCCCGCGATGATGCCACCATCGTTGCCGAGCCCCCCGTCGGTGCTGATGGGCGTCCCGAATTCGTACGCCCCGAGGTCGAGCAAGCCGGACACCGGTCGCCCGACGGTCGAGAGCGCTCCGTACTCGAGCGTCGGTGTGCCGTCTTTCGAGGCGCCGGTCCCGTCGGCGAACATCGGCGCGGCCATTCCTTGGTCGATGACGGCCGCGCCCGTCGCGAGATGAAAGTCGGTCGCCGAGACGAAGCCCGGATCCGCGCCGGTCACCGAGGCCGTGAACGCAGTGGCGGTCGTGATGCCGGTCGTGACCCAGTTGTTGCTACCCGACATGAGACCCTCGCTCGTCGCGTCGCTCGCGAGCTTCACGCCATTCGCGGTCGTGTGAAAGACGTTGTTGTAGAAGTAGGCCTTCGAGCCAGGGGCCGGGCTGAGCATGTGAAGAAAGCCCGTGTTCGCCTGGGTGAAGATGAACGTGTTGTTGATCGCGTAGAGATTGCCATTGCGCGTGTCGCTGCCATTGTCCGCACCGAAGACGATGGTCTGTCCGTGATTTTCGGCGTTCGGATTGCGGATGACCACGTTGCCAATCATGACCGCGTTGGCGTTGGCGGCATCGGTGTTCGCCGCCTGTTCGAAGTCGATGGCGTAATTACCTTCATTGGCAATCAAGTTGTAGAAGAGCTCGATCGTGTGGACACGGAGCTTCACGTTCTGTCCGCCGACGGAGTCGTGAATGTAGTTACCTTGCAGGCGCACGAAGTCGCCGATGAGGTAGAGATTGTGCGATTGGCCATCGCCGGCGCCGTTGTGGAAGATCTCGCTGTTTTCGATGACGATCGAAACGGGTCCATCGGACTGGGCGCCGTCGTTGTTGTCGTGGATGGACACGTCGCGATACGTGATGTCGTGACCGCCCGCGGTCACGCGAAACGCGGCACCGTTGTTGGACCCGTTGGCGGCGTTCTCGAACTCGAGGTGCTGCACGACCCAGTACGACGCGTTGGTGAATTGAAGGATCGCACGCGGCACGCTCCCCGAGCCGGACAGGTCGAGCCCCTTGGCGTCGAAGACCGGCCGCGGTCCGGCCGCGCCCTGAAGGATGATGGGATGGCCGGCGGTGCCGGAAGCGTGTACCTGGCACGCGTCGGTATACGTTCCGGCGTCGACGTCGATGACGTCGTCGGGCCCGAGCGTGACGCCGCTGTCGGCCAGGAGCGCGCAGACGCTCTTGTGCGTTCGGGTCGAGCCGACCGGGTACGTCGCGGCCCACGCCGAGCGCGTGAGGAGCAGCACCGCGATGCATGTGAAGGAGAGGAGAGCGGTCCGGCGAATCATCGCTCGATGCTAGCCGATCCAGCTCGCCCGCGGTGTCGATGGACGGCGACTCAACGCAAGCGACCGGGTTCGATGTCGTGCTCGAGCATTCGCTGCGTCACCCAGGCCTCTGCCTCTGGCAGCGTCGAGACGACGGTCGTCGGCATCGCGGGCGGCTGGAGCCAGAAGATGGCGGTCAGGCCGCCTCGCACCAGCGCGGACCCGATGACGAACGCCGTGCCCGTCGAGTACGCGCGGAGGTTCGCGTCGTGGTGCTTGAGCCACTCGCTCTGGAGCTGACGCCGGCGAGACGTCGGTCGCTCCGTGCGCAGGGCGTCGAGTATCAGGCCGAACTTGCGCTTGCGCTCGACGATGTTCGTGACGGCCTCGAGGTACTTGTCGAACTCCGCATCCGTGGCCGCACCGTCGAACGTGATCACGTACAGCGGAGCACGAGATTGATCGAGGCTGAAATACGGCACGCGCTACGGGTAACGGATTCGCCGCGTTGATTCAAGCACACCCGTTGTCGCTTCAAGACCCCTGAGCGGGTCCCGGGGCCGTGATGATCAGACCTCGGGCGAGAAGATCGCCGAATTCCGCGTCGCGCCGGTCTCGAACCGTGTCTTTGTCCGCGCGCTCACGGCAACGCAGCAGCGGCGGTACTGCTCGCTACACGCCGATGGCACGATGCGATCATCGCGCTGACGGCGTGCGAACAGTGCCTTGCCAGCCTCGGGTCTCATGACCATCGTGCGAGGCTGAGAGGGGGAACGCCCATGCGAAGGCCGACGGTGGTGGTGCTGACAATCGTCGGGCTCGCGGTGCTCCTCGTCATTCCGATTGGGTGGGTAGCCGTGGCCAAGGTCGACGAACCGAAGTTCGTGGTCGAACGCAAAGAAGGCGAGTTCGAGGTGCGTCGCTACGCGGCGCGCGTCGTCGCCGAGACGCGCGTGGTCGGCGATCGAAAGCAGGCCGAGAGCGCGGGCTTCCGTCTGCTCGCCGGATACATCTTCGGCGGCAACAAGACGAAGACGAAGATCGCGATGACCGCGCCCGTGGGTCAGAGCGCACAGGGGCGGAAGCTCGCGATGACTGCTCCCGTCGGCCAGAAGGCCGAGGGCGAGGACGCGTGGACGGTGTCGTTCACGATGCCGGAGGCAGAGACGCTCACGACGCTCCCCGAGCCGAGAGATGCGCGCGTCATTCTGCGCGAGCTCCCGCCAGCGCGCGTCGCGGTCGTGAAGTTCAGCGGCCGCTGGACCGACGAGAGCTTCGCACGCCACGCCGAGCTGCTGCGCTCGTGGCTGGCGAAGCTCGGCATTTCACCATCGGGCCACATCGAGGTGAACCGCTACAACCCTCCCTGGACGCTCTGGTTCATGAGGCGCAACGAGCTCTGGCTCACGCTGGACGGATAGCGGCGACCGGGACAGCACGATCGTCACGCGGGACGCTTTGGCGCGACCTCCTCGCACCAAGGTGCGCAACGGCTGCGCGATCGGTGACGAGCGTGCTTGGGTCTTGCGCTTGCAGACCGGACGGGCATGAACGACGCCTTGTTCTGGCACCGCCTGCAGTTCGCCTTCACGATCACCTACCACTACCTGTTCCCGCAGCTCACGATGGGGCTCGCGCTCCTCATCGTCATCTTGAAGGTGCAGGCCTACCGCACCGGATCGGCGCGCTATGCGAACGCGGCGCGCTTCTGGGCGCGCATCTTCGGGCTCACCTTCGCGGTCGGCGTCGTCACCGGCATCCCGCTCGAGTTCCAGTTCGGCACCAACTGGGCGCGCTTCTCGAAGTTCTCCGGCGGCGTGATCGGTCAGACGCTCGCGATGGAGGGCATGTTCGCCTTCTTCCTCGAGTCAACGACGCTCGGGCTGTTCCTCTACGCGGAGAAGCGGATCGGCGAAAAAGCGCACCTCGCGGTGGCTATCCTGCTGTGGCTCGGCGCCTGGCTCTCCGGCTACTTCATCATCGCGACCAACGCGTTCATGCAGCACCCGGTGGGCTTCGTCGTCGCGCACGACGGCACGCTGCAGCTCGCCGACTTCTGGGCCTTCGTGCTCAATCGCCTGGCGTTGTGGGAGTACCTCCACAACATGTGCGCGGCCGTGGTGACCGGCGCGTTCGTCGTCTCGGCGACGGCTGCATACTGGGCGCTGTCGGGCGAGCACGAGCGGCAGGCCACGCTGAACCTGCGCATCGGCACGACGGCCGCGCTCATCGCGCGCGTGCTGCAGATCTTTCCGACCGGCGATTGGCAGGGACGCATGGTGGCGACCACCAGCCCGTGACGCTCGCTGCGATGGAGGGCCTGTACCACGGCGGTCCTTCGGCACGACGGTGCTGGGCATCGACGATTTTCCACCGGACCAGCGTCCCGACAACATCGAGGTGCTCTATTACGCCTACCACGTCATGGTGGGGCTCGGGACGATCCTGCTCGCGCTCGCGTTCGTCGCGTGCGCGCTCGCCTGGAAGCGCCGGCTCGTGCACAGCCGGCTCGTGCTGTGGGCGCTGCTCCTCGCCGCGCCGCTCCCGTACATCGCGAACACGGCCGGCTGGATGACCGCGGAGGTTGGTCGGCAACCATGGCTCGTCTACGGGCTCATGCGCATGGCGCAGGGAACCTCGACGAACGTGAGCGCGGGCAACACCATCTTCACGCTCCTCGGCTTCTGCGGGCTCTACCTCGTCGTCGGGCTCACCTACCTCTACATGGTGGGGCGCGAGATCGCCCACGGCCCGGTGAGTGATCTCACGCCGCAGGTGGCGGCGTGATGGTCGCGATCTGGTTCGCCATCGTCTCCGTCATGATCGCGGTCTACGTCGCGCTCGACGGCTTCGACCTCGGCGCCGGCGCGCTGCACCGCATCCTCGCCAGGACGGAAGAGGAGCGCCGGATCCTCTTCGCCGCGACCGGGCCGCTGTGGGACGGGAACGAGGTGTGGTTGATCGCGGGCGGAGGCGCGCTGTTCTGCGCGTTCCCGGCTGCGTACGCCGCGGGCTTCTCCGGGTTTTATATGCCGCTCATGTTCGTGCTGTGGCTGCTCGTGCTGCGCGGGCTCTCGATGGAGCTGCGCAACCATCACACCGCCCTCCTGTGGCGCAGCTTCTGGGACTCGGTGCTGGTGCTGTCGTGCGTGCTCGTCGTCATCGTGCTCGGTACCGCCGTCGGCAATGTCATCCGCGGCGTGCCGCTCGGCGCGGATGGTACGTTTTGCCTCCCTCTGTTCTCGTCGAGCGAGCCGGCCGTCCTGGACCGATACACGGTGTCCACCGGCGTCCTCGCGCTGCTCCTCCTCGCGCAGCACGGCGCGCGCTTCGTGGCGTGGAAGGTCGACGGGACGCTCCAGACCCGCGCACGCCTCCTCGCCAGGCTCCTCCTGTACGCCGCCGTGCCCGTGCTGCTCGGGGTCAGCTATGCGACATGGCGGCTCCGGCCCGATGGGGTGCACGCGCTCGCGTCGAGATCGTGGGCGTGGCCGCTCGTGGCCGCCGTGCCGATGTGTCTCGCCGCGGTGCTCGCGCTCGGGCGAAAACGCCGCGACCTCGGCGCGTTCCTCGCGTCCGGTGGGCTCATCGTTGCGCTCCTCGCGGCGACGGCGGCGGCGATCTTTCCGGTCCTCCTGCACTCGACGGTGTCGTCGAGCTACGACCTCGATGCGTACGGCGCGGCCGCCAGTGATCATGGCCTGCGTGTCGCGTTCGCCTGGTGGTGCGTCGGGATGCCGCTCGTCGCGGTCTACTTCACGGTGCTGTTTCGAACGGTGCGCGGCAAGATCGCCGCGCCGGACGACGCGCACGCCTGATGGGCACTCGCCCAAAGAGACCGCGTCTGCCTCGAGCGCCGAGCGGACTTTTCACATCGGTCCGGTCACGATTCCGTTCGATATCACCTTCTGGACGAAGAGCTGGTACTCGGCGTCCTCCGTTGCTTTGGTGATCGGCACGTCCGGCCACGCCATGTTGTTCTTGATCCCGCCACCGAGGTTGGTCGAGATATCGAGGCGATGCGAATAGGGGTCGTTCTGATCCGCGCTGGCCCAGCCGACCAGGTTGTCCTCGATCCGGATATCGGTCATCGCGCCCGTGGCATTCGGTACGGAGGCGAAGATGAAGAGCCCCGAGTAGCTGCCGGTCGTCCACGAACCGTTCACCGGATCCGTGACGTATTCCTTCGATGAGGAGATGACCCGGTTTCCGTGCATGTAGACATGCGATCCCGCCGCCGCGCCCATCCCGCCGTTCAGCACCTGACTGATGGAGTTGTTGTAGGCCTCGATATACGCCGAACGGTCATTGTCGGGTCCGTCTATCTGAATTCCTGCAGCTGAACCGTTGTCATCGTGCGGATCCGGGTGGTACGCGCCGCTCATGAAGTTGTCGTGCACCTTGAACCAGCTATCCGGTCGACCTCCCGCCATATAGAAATTGATCAAATCCTCGCAAGAGCTCTTGTAAGGCTCATTGTAAACATCATTCCAGGCGATCTCGCCGAACCGCGGGTTCCCCTGGGCCTGGACGAAGTTCTGAATTGCGACGAAGTTCTGATATTCACGACCGACGCCATCGCTGAACGTTCCATTGATGTTACGAACCTTGTTGTAGCGGATGGTCAGGGTCTCCTGTGCGGTCGCGTCGCCTTGATAGAAATAAGCCTGAACGGGCGTCCCGGTGTTATCGAAATAATCATGCTCCACCACCAGATTCGCGAAGTACGGCATGAGCAGGCCACCGCCGCGCGCCTTGTTGTCGACGTTCGGCGGACGACCGTGGAAGTAGCAGTTCCGGACCGTCACTCGGGTGTTTTGGGCAGTCGCCTCGATGGCATTCCCATTGTGAGAAATATGGCAGTTCTCGATGATGACCGGAGAAGAGGTCTGCACCGTGATCGCCGGCACGTTCATGTCTGTGCTCTGCCAGTTGCCAGAGTACGTTCCGCCCTGCGTGATCGTGATCGGCGCGCTGTAGGTCGAGGGCTCAGTCGGGCTGACCGAGCCGCCCGGCCCCGTCGGCGGCATCGTCGGTGAGGTGCCGTCCTCCGTCACGCTGAAGTGAACGGTCAAGCTCGCTCCAGCCGTGCCGGTGGCATCGGAGCCGGCATAGGCGGTGGTCACGAGCGTGTGGGTACCGATCGTTGCATTCCACGAAAGGGGGGAGCCAGCCGTCTCGCTCGCGAGCGCGTAAGGCGACATGTTGTCGACGCGCGAGATCCCTCCACCGTCGAGGTCAAAGCGCACGCTGCCCACGCCCGAGACATCGGCGCGGAGGTTCAAGGCGTGGCCGACCCTGGTGAGGTCGATCGTCGAGTTGTCGGTGACGATCGCGCTCTCCCCGGGCGTCCCGGAAAGCGGCTGGGGGGTGTCACTGTCGGCATTGATGAGGGTGATGCTCGAGATCGCCATCCCTCCACCGCTTGGGTGCTTCGGCTGATCGGCGGCCGGGTGGTCCGAGACGCATGCGCCGAGGAGGAGCACGGCAGTCGGGACGAGATACCTGAGCGATGTCATCCTGAGCCTCCGTACAAGGCGCGGGCCACCGGCCTACGCGTGTCCTTTCAGGTGGTTTAGCGCGCCTCCCTGGGGGGGATAACCGCACAGTGGCGACCCCGGCCCCACGCACCCCGCCGTCGCCATCACCAAGCACAAGGCTGTTCACGAGACTCGGAGTAGACTGCGGGCGGCCTCTCAGGACGCCGCCTGTCGAAAAAGATGTCCACGACCGCACCTGCACGCGCACATATCGTCGTCGCGTATCTCATCGTCTACCTCGTGTGGGGCTCGACGTACCTCGCGATCCGCGAGGCCATCGCGACGCTGCCGCCGCTCGGGATGGCGGCTGCACGCTTCCTTGCCGCGGGCAGCATCCTCTACGTCATCGCGACGCTGCGCGGCGCGCCGCAACCGACCGCGAAGCAGTGGCGCATGGCGCTCGTCGTCGGCGCGCTGCTGCTGCTCGGGGGCAACGGCTGCGTCGTGCTCGCGGAGCGCCGGCTCTCATCGGGCATCACGGCGCTGCTCGCCGCGACGGAGCCGCTCTCGGTCGCGCTGCTCGCGTGGAGCTTCCCGGGCGGCTCGCGTCCCTCGCTGCGCACCGTGCTCGGGATCGTCTTCGGCATCGGTGGCGTCGTGGTGCTCGTCTCGTCGCACAGTGGCTTCGGTGGCGAGCAGCTCGACCTGGTCGGCACGAGCCTCGTCATGGTGAGCGGCTTCTGCTGGGCGCTCGGCTCGCTCATCGGCAGCGGCATCCCCGCCCGCGATCGCCTGCCCTCGATGATGAGCTGCGGCGTACAGATGTTGCTCGGTGGTGCGCTGCTGCTCGTGGTCAGCGTCGCCATCGGCGAGCCGGCGACGTTCCACGTTGCGACCGTCTCGTCACGCTCATGGTTCAGCTTCTGGTACCTCGTCGTCGCGGGCTCGCTCGTGGGCTTCTCGGCGTACTCGTGGCTCATCGAGCACGAGCCGCCGCAGCGTGTCGCCACGTACGCGTTCGTGAACCCCGCGGTCGCCGTGCTCATCGGCTGGGCGCTCGTCAACGAGCCCGTCGGACCGGGCACGCTCGTCGCGGGCGGGATGATCATCGTCGCGGTGATGCTGATCGTGCTGCAGCGGCCGGCGAAAGCCTAGATGGCGTCGGGCAGCTCGGGTAGCTCGGCGAGGGTCCAGCGCTGCCGGATCGCCGCGCGCGGGATCACGCCGAGCACGTGCGGCATCGGGCCACGCGGCGTGTCGGCGACGTCGATGCCCGTGTCGAGCAGCCGCGGATCGAGCTGCCACACGTCGATATCGTCACGCCCCGCGTAGTGGAGCGCGATGCTGTCGCGCAGCGTCGGTGCGAACGAGCAGTGGATGAAGCCCTCGGTGACGAGCGAGGACGGCGCGTAGGGGTCGGCGTCGGTGCCGCGCACGAGGGCGTGATAGAGCCAGCGATTCGTCACGCGCCATCTTCCCACCGACGCCCGGCCGGCGAAAGCTCACGGAACCGCCTGGCCGCACGTTCCGAGATCGCGGTAGCACGCGCCGTCGACACAGAAGTTTCCGCTCGTGCAGTCGGCGTTGGTGGTGCATGCGGTGCGGACACAGCTCGCGTCGCTCCCGTTCGGTGTGCACGCGAAGTTCGCCGGGCACGTGGTCTGCTGTGAAGCCGTGCCGCAGGTCGGTGGCTGACACGAGCCCTGCGTGCAGACCTCACCATCCGCCGCGCACACGCTGCTCTCGTCGCAGATGGGCTGCCCACCGCCGTGCTTGCCGGGCTGAAAGCAGACCGTCTGTCCCGAGCACTGCTCGTTGGTGGTGCAGCAGCCGGGCTGTGCGCAGCCGAGCCCGGGACACGCGGTACGTGTGGCGGATGGCGCACGGCACCCCACGAACGTGCTCGCGCAGCTGCACTCGTTGCAGTAGTCGGCCACGCAATCGGTTCGTGCGAGGCAACCGGTCTCGTCGAGGCCCGCGCACGACGCGCCCTGATCGTGCGAGGTGTCGTTGGTGGTGAGCGGGGTGCTCTGGCAGCCGAGCAGGAGGAGGGCGAGGACCACGGAGGCGCGCATGGCCCCACGTGGAGCAAGACCTGCACCACGAAGGAGGTCGCCGTTGCCAGCGGTTACGCCGCGCCGGTCACGGAAATCCGTGGTCGGGTGGGTTCGAATCACGGATTCTCGTCTCCAGGCCGGGGCAGTCGCACGAGCATCAGCCAGCCAGCGGCGACGAGCGCGAGGGACGCCGCCACGATGAACGGCACGTGCGCGCCGTAGCGATCGGTGAGCGCGCCGAACATCAGCGACGCGGGCAGCGCGACGATGCCGACGGTGGCGTTGTACCAGCCGAACACGCGACCGCGCGCTGCGGGCGGTGCGAGGTCGGCCACGAGCGCCTTGGCGGTGCCCTCGGTGAGCGCGTAGTACGCACCGTAGACGACGAAGAGGGCCCACATCTGCCACGCGCTCGTGGCGTAGCCGAACCCGAGGTAGACGAGCGCGTAGATCGCCCAGCCCCCGATGAGCACGTGACGACGATCGACGCGATCCGACAGCGAGCCCCCCCACGTCGAGAGCGCTGCCTTGGTCGCGTTGTGCGCCATCCAGATGAGCGGGATCCAGCGCGTGGCGACGCCGCACTGCGTGGCACGCAGCAGCAGGAACGCGTCCGACGAGTTGCCGAGCCCGAAGATGGCGATGGCGCCGAGGTAGCGGCCGAGCGCGGTCTTGGTCTCGGCGGAGAGCGGGACGAGCGCGCGCGCCTTCGCCTCGTGCGTGACGCGCTCCTCGCGCACCCCGAAGACCAGCGCACCCATGGCGAGCGCGCCCGGCACCGCCGACAGCAAGAAGACGTTGCGGAGCGCGACCCCCGCGGCGAGGAGGCCCGTCGCGACGAGCGGCCCGATGACGGCGCCCGCGTTGTCCATGGCCTGGTGAAAGCCGTAAGCACGACCGCGCATGTCGGCGGGAGCGGCGTCGGCGAGCAGCGCGTCCCGTGGGCTCGAGCGCAGCCCCTTGCCGACGCGATCGGCGACGCGCGTCGCGAGCACATGCCACGGCAGCACCGCGAAGCCGACGAGCGGCCGCACCAGCGACGAGAGCCCGTACCCGAAGACGGTGAGTGGCTTGCGCCGATCCATGCGATCGGTGACGCGTCCCGAGAAGAACTTGAGGAGCGATGCCGTGGCCTCGGCCATTCCCTCGACGGTGCCGATGAAGAGCCGCGGCGCGTGCAGCACGTCGGCGAGGAACAGCGGCAGCAGCGGATAGACGGCCTCTGTCCCGATGTCGGTGAGCAGCGACACCATGCCGAGCCACAGCACGACGGACGGCAGCTTGCGCTTCGATGGCTGGGTCGGCTCCACGGGCGACCGAGGATAGAGGGCAGCGGAGGGTGCGTCGATGAAGATTGTTTCATTCAGAAGCGTGCGAGCGTCTTGCGCAGCCGCGCCGGCTCCGAAGGCGAGAGCGCAGCCTCGAGGAGCGCGTGCGTCTCCGTCCAGACGGGCAGCGCCCGTGCGAGGGTGGTGTGACCCTTTGCCGTGAGCGACAGCTCGCGAGCGCGTGCATCGGTCTTGCTCACGGCGATGCGCACGAGGGCGCGCTGTTCGAGCACCTTCAGCGCCGCGGTCAGCGTGGTGCGATCCATGCCGAGGACAGAGACGAGCTGCGGCATCGTGGCGGGCCGCGGTCGGTTGAGCGCATTCATCATCGAGAACTGTCCGTGGGTGAGGCCGACGGGACGCAGCGCCTCGTCGAATCGTCGCGCCAGCGCACGTGCGGCGCGCTGCACGTGGAGGCACAGGCAGGTGTCGCGGACGTCGAGGGTCGTGGCGTAAGCGACATTTGACACGCCTCATATATGTTGATATCAACTCATTTCGTCAAGTCCCCCGAGGAGCGAGAGATGACCGATCACCGAGGTACCTTCGTCTGGTTCGAGCTGATGTCCGCGAACGTGGATGCAGCCAACGCGTTCTACGAGGCCCTGCTGGGCTGGAAGCCACAGGACGCCGGCAATCCGGCGATGAAGTACACGATCATGAACGTCGGCGATCGCGGCATCGCGGGCACGTTCGGCATGTCGACGGAGGCGTGCGCAGCGGGAGGCAAGGCGTCGTGGAGCGGCTTCATCGCCGTCGACGACGTGGACGCAAAGGCGAGGCGCATCGTCGAGCTCGGCGGCGCGGTGACGAAGGGGCCCATGGACATCCCCGGCATCGGCCGCTTCGCGCGCGTGACGGATCCGCAGGGTGCACCGTTCCTCATCTTCAAGCCGGTCCCGCCCGCAGGTGCTGTGCCAGCGACGCTGCCATCGAGCACGCATGGCGTCATCGCGTGGCACGAGCTGCACGCGAAGGACTGGACGCAGGCGTGGCCGTTCTACGAGGAGCTGTTCAACTGGACGAAGAGCACGGCCGTCGACATGGGACCGATGGGTACCTACCAGCTGTTCAAGACGTCGGCGGGCGACGAGATCGGCGGCATGATGACGAGCCCGATGGCGCCGTCGTGGCTGTACTACGCGAGCGTCGCGAACATCGACGAGGCCATCGAGAAGGCGAAGCAGCTCGGCGGCAAGACCATGAACGGTCCGCACGAGGTGCCGGGTGGCGTATGGACGGTGCAGGTCTCGGATCCCGAGGGCGTGATGTTCGCGATGGTCGGGCCGCGCAAGTAGCGCGGCTCGGGTCGTGGTGGCAGGGCGATGAGTGCAGCGACGGTGAACGAGTGCAGCAGGGCGCCTCGAGACGCGCGGCAGGGCAGGGAAGCCGCCGTGCACGAAGATGAAGCGCGCTTGTACTTGACACCTGCCTCGCGCCCGCGTATTTACATGGGCCTCGCGGTGGTGTCACACCGACGAGAAAGTCTCTGAAATTGGGGTGGTAGTTAAGTTGGTTATAACGCCGGCCTGTCACGCCGGAGGCCGCGAGTTCAAGTCTCGTCCACCCCGCTGATTTTACTTGGATTTACTGGAAGTAGTCACCGCGATGCCCACTCGTGCACTGAATTCCGCACTATGGCGGCGCAGGTCGATCACGGGTGCGCG
>JBDTCO010000021.1:0-16072 GCA_039923495.1 Polyangia bacterium | reverse complement strand
GGCGACTCGCCCTCGGTGAGCACGAGCGCATCGCTGCCAAAAGTCAGCGGCTCCTCGATGTGGACCTCGCTCACGGCGTCCCAGTCGGAGATGGCGAGCGTGCCGAGCGGCGAGCGACGTGTCTTCGCGTGCGCCTCGAGCTCGACGTTCTCGCGCTGCAAGAGGCCCATGAGCTCGTTCTGCTTCGCGGGCTCCTTCTCGAACGGCAGGAAGAAGACGAACGAGTCGGGCGTGTCCTCACCGACCGTGGGCGCCGGCGTGGATGGACGCGACGCGAGCACGCGCGCGAGCTCGCGGGTGGCGTCGTCCTTCTTCGGGAACTTCTCGCGGCTCATGTAGAGGGCGTACTCGCTCGGCTTGTCGACGACGACGACCTCGGTCTTGTCGTCGATGGGCAAGGCGTGGCCGCGACGATCCGAGAGCGCAACAGCGTGATCGGCGAGGTGGCCGCGCAGCGAGGCGAGATCGATGGCGTGCAGCGACTGCTGCGGCGTCTTCTCGTAGTAGTCGCGGATGGACGAGGCCCAGCCGACCTCGCCGAAGCGCTGCAGGCGACCCTTCCACGACGACGTGAGCTCGTTGCCCATGGAGGTGTCGCGCGCTCGCACGAACAGCGGCGGATCGCTGTCGAGGAGGCGGAACAGGCTCTCGCGCGCCTTGTCGCCGCGCGGCTCGATGAAGAGCGAGTCGTGGCGATCGGGCACGCCCGTTACCTCGACGTAGCGTCCGACCGCGGACGTCCCGGTGCCCGACAGCTCGGAGAGCGGCACGACGGTCCGTGGGCTCAGCGCGTAGCCAAGGTCGTGGCGCAGATGGAACAGCGTGAACGCAGCCAGCGCGATGATGCTGGCCGCGAGGATCGGGCTCCGGCGCGCGGGCGCAGGCTCGATCCCGGCGAACTCGTCGCTCCCAGGGGGCGGCTCGGAAATGGAAGGTTCCGGATCCAGGGTGTCGTTATTGCTGGGTTCGTTCATCTGCGGAGGACCACCTTCGCCGCAACTTGGGCAGAAAATCTACCATAGGACACCACGCCCCCCGTTTGGTTCCCAGGACGATGCGGATTCGCGCGCCCTTCCAGGGTAGGGGCACGGCTAGACTCGCGCAATGCGACTCGTCATGACCCTCGGACTGCTGCTGATGGCCCTGCCGCTCCATGCCCACGCCGCGACGCCCGGTCCAGATGCCACCTGCACCGCGTTCTACGGCTGGTACCTCGGTGAGCTCGCTGCCAGTCGCGAGCCCGTGCTGAGCGGCAAGAAGGTGCTCGCGAGCTACATCGCGCCGCGCTGGCTCGCATCGATCGAGCGCGCGTCGCACGCAGAAGGTGGCATCGACGTCGATCCGTTCCTCCTGGCGCAGGACACACAGGACGACTGGCAAACGTCGATCAGCACCTCGTCTCCCACGATGAAGGGCCACACCGCACGCGTGACCGTGACGCTCGGCAAGACGGAGCCGACGCGCTGGCAGCTCGACGTCACGCTCGAGCAGATCGCGGGTACATGGCGGCTGGCGAAGGTCAGGCGCGTCGGAGCGCAGGGCAGCTGGTGATCCGCAGCGTTGCCGTCCTCGTCGTCGCGCTCGTCCTTCGGCTCGCCGTGCTCGGGTATGCGAGCCGGCTGCCGCTGTTCGAGCACCACCGGCTCGACGAGGTCGTCTACGACGAGGCGGGTCGCGCGATCGCACATGGCGACCTCGCGCTCGGGCACGAGGTGCTGCACATGAGCCCGGGCTACTCGTACTTCGTCGGCGGTGTGTACGCCATGCTCGGCGATGGACCCTGGCCCCTCCGGATCGTGCAGCTGCTGCTCGGGCTCGGCACGGTCGCGCTCGTGATGGGAGCGGCGCGCAGGCTGCTCGGCGAACCGTGGGGAACGCTGGCCGGTGCGATCGCGGCGCTCTACGGACCGCTCGCGTTCTACGAGTCGGTGCTGCTCGACACGACGCTGAGCGCGTTCTGTTACGCGCTCATCCTCTGGCTCGTGGTGCCGCTCGCGATGACGGGCCGGCGCTGGGTCCTCGTCGGCCTCGTGCTCGGGCTGGCGGTGATCTTGCGACCGAGCGCGCTGTTGCTCGCGGTCCCGCTCGTGGTGATGGCACGTCGGCCGGTGTGGATCGTGATGCTCGTCGGCGCGATCGCGCTCGTGATCGCGCCGGTGACGCTGCGCAACTGGATGGTGGCGGGCGAGCCGGTGCTCGTCACGGACTCGGGTGGGCTCAACTTCTTCATCGGCAACGGAAAGGGGGCAAACGGCACCTTCCGCATCCCGCGCGATCTCCCCGATGCGACGAGCGCCTCGACGCAGTTCCCCGCGTTCCGTCGCCTGGCCGAACGACACGAGGGCCATGCGCTGGACTCGCGCGGCGTCGACTCGTTCTGGTACCGCACGACGTGGCAGCACATCGGCCGCGCGCCGCGCTCGGCGCTGCGGCTCCTCGCGTGGAAGCTGGAGCTTTACTGGAACGCCCGCGAGCTCGCGAACACGGAGGACTACTCCTTCTCGCGCAAGGTGAACCCCGCGCTCGTCGTCGTGCTCGGCTTCGCGCTCGTGGGACCGCTCGCGCTGCTCGGGACGATCTTGCTGTGTTGCGGTGACAGGCGGCACCGCCTCGTCGGTGCGCTGAACGTCGTGTCGTGCCTGGGCGTGGTGCTCTTCTTCGTCGTCGGGCGCTATCGCATGACCGCGATGCCCGGCCTCGTCATCGCGGCCGTCCACGCGGCGCAGCGGATCTCGTCGTCGCGCTGGCTCATCGTCGCGCTCGGACTCTGCGCCGTACCGGTGCTCTGGCCGACGGGCCTCCCCGACGCCTTCGACGACCAGTGGTTCAAGCTGGGCTACGCGTACCACCTGCGCGGCGAGGTCGGCGAGGCGGAGCGCTGCTACCTCGAGGCGGGGCACAACCTCAACGCCGAGAAGAACCTCGCCACGCTCTACGACACCCTCGGACACCGCGACGAGGCGCGCACGGTCTGGGCTCGGCTCGCTGCAGACGCGCACGACGCCGGCGATACCGAACGAGAACGGCTCGCACGGTCGCATCTGCAGTGAGCCACTCGGCGAAGCGAGTTTGACCGTCGTCGTCGCTGTGGCTACGCTAGCTGGCCCGTGCGCCCCTCCTTGTTCATCGCCGCTGTCTTGCTTGCCGGCTGTCATTCGTACCCTGCGACCCCGGAGGACGCGCTCTCGCAGATCGAGCAGACCGTCACGTCCGCCGATCCCCTCGCGGCGTGGAAGCTCGTCGACGCGGACACGAAGAGCGCGGTCAGCGCGGTGCTCGCCAGCGAGCGGCTCATGCAGACGATCGTGAAGGCGAAGTATCCGCCTGCCGACGCGCAGCTCGAGCTCGAGCACCTCGCGGCGGCCGATCAGCCTGACGACGAACACTTCTTCGCGGCGATGACGACGCGCTGGGCGGCGCTCGAGGGCTATCGCAAGCGCCTCGGCTCGATCTCGGGTCCGGTGAAGACCAAGCCCGACGGCGACAAGATGATGTACGTCGCGCGCCAGGACGGCATGCCCTTTCACCTCTTGAAGACGAGCCGCGGCTGGGCGTGGATCGATCCGCGCACCGAGTGGCTCCTCGAGAAGGATCGCGCCGCGCACGCGCTCAAGACCGTGCAAGACAACGCTGCCCTCTACAAGAAGAGCGAGACGCCGTGAGCCACCGCATCGCAGTCATCCCCGGAGACGGCATCGGCACCGAGGTCACGCGCGAGGCGCTGCGCGTGCTCGCGGCCGTGCGACCGAAGCTCGAAAGGTCGATCGAGACCGTCGAGTTCGACTGGGGCGCCGAGCGCTGGCTGCGCGATGGCACGACGCTGCCGGCCGGCGCCATCGAAGATCTGTCGAAGAACTACGGCGCGATCCTGTTCGGCGCGATCGGTGATCCGCGCGTGCCCGATCAGATCCACGCGCGCGACATCCTGCTCGGCATGCGCTTCCAGCTCGACCTCTACGTGAACCTGCGGCCCGTGCGTCTGCTCGACGACCGCCTCACCCCGCTCAAGGGCAAGACGACGCGCGACATCGACATGGTCGTGCTGCGCGAGAACACCGAGGGTCTCTACGCGGGCGTCGGCGGCAACTTCAAGCGCGACACGCTGGACGAGATCGCCATCAACGAGGACGTCAACACGCGCAAGGGTGTCGAGCGCATCCTGCGCGCCGCGTTCGAGATCGCGCGTAGCCGTCGCAAGAAGGTCTGCATGACCGACAAGGCCAACGCGATGCCGTTCGCGCACGGCCTCTGGCAGCGCGTGTTCAAGCTGCTGCGCGCCGAGTACGCCGATGTCGAGGCCACGCACCTGTATGCCGACGTCACCGCGATGGAGCTGGTGCGCGCACCGGAGCGCTTCGACGTGATCGTCGCCTCGAACATGATCGGCGACATCCTCACCGACCTCGGCGCGGCGATCTCCGGCGGACTCGGGCTCGCCGCGTCGGGCAACATCAACCCCGGCCATTGCTCGATGTTCGAGCCCATCCATGGGTCGGCGCCCGACATCGCGGGCAAGGGCATCGCCAATCCGCTCGGTGCGATCGCATCGCTCGCGATGCTGCTCCGCCACCTCGGTGAAGGCGCCGCCGCGACCATCGTCGACGCCGAGATCGAGCGCGTGGTGAAGGCCGGTCGGGTGACGCGCGACCTCGGCGGAACGATGACAACGGAAGCGTGCGGCGGCGTGGTGGCAGATGGCGTCGCAAAGGCCGCCTAAGCCGGCCGCGCAGGCCGGGTTCGACTTCGGCACCGCGCGTCGCGCACCGCCCGAGTCGAGGACGACGGCGGCGTCGGAGGCCTTCGGCGAGCCGGAAGCGCGCATCGTCGCCGCCCGGGACGAGCCGCCGCGCGTGTTCGGCGTCGGTGAGCTCGTCCGCACCGCGTCGCGCACGCTCGAGGCAAAGTTCCCGGCCGTGCTCGTCGAGGGCGAGATCACCAACCTGTCGCGCCCCCGCTCCGGGCACGTGTACTTCAGCCTGGCGGATCAGGACGGCACCCTGCCCGCGGTCATGTTCCGGACCCAGGCGGTGCGCTGCAAGTTCGACCTGAAAGAGGGTCAGCTCGTGCGCGCGCGCGGCCGACTCTCGATCTTCGAGCAGCAGGGCAAGTTCCAGCTCTACGTCGATTCGCTCGAGCCCGCGGGGCTCGGGGTGCTGCAGCTCGCGTTCGAGGAGCTGAAGCGGAAGCTCGCGGCCGAGGGCCTCTTCGACGACACGCTCAAGCGGCCGCTGCCAGCGTGGCCACGGCGCATCGGCATCGTCACGTCACCGACGGGCGCGGTCATCCGCGACATCCTGCGCGTGTCCGAGCGGCGCGGTCGCGTGCGCACGCTGCTCGCCGCGGCGCAGGTGCAAGGACCGCTCGCGGCGCTGGAGGTGCGCGCCGCCTTGCAGCGCCTGCAGACGATCCCCGATGTCGACGTGATCATCATCGCGCGTGGCGGTGGATCGGCCGAAGATCTCGCCGCGTTCAACGACGAGGCCCTCGCGCGTGCGATCCGCGCGTGCCGCGTGCCGGTGGTCAGCGCCATCGGTCACGAGGTCGACTTCACCATCGCGGACTTCGTCGCCGATCTGCGCGCGCCCACGCCGTCGGCCGCAGCCGAGCTCGTCGTGCCGCTGTTCGCACACCTCGAGACGCGCCTCGACGAGCTGCGCCGTCGCCTGCTGCGCGCCGGCAATCACGTCATCGCCGACGGTCGGCTCGCGCTCGACGATGTCGTGCTGCGCGCCGGGCGCTCGGTGCACAAGCGCATCGCGAGCGAACGTCGACTGCTCGAGGAGGAGCGTCGTCGCCTCGCCGCGCTGCACCCACGCTCGCGCCTGCAGGCCGATCGCTCGCGTCTCGAGGCGCTCGCGCGCAGGCTCGAGTCGGCCATGCGCGGCAAGCTCGCGGAGCGCCAGCGTGCACTCGGCGCGCAGGCCCCGCGCATGCAGCAAGCCATGACGAAGGAGCTCGCGGACCGGCGGCGCACGTTCGAGACGGCGGCCGGCACGCTATCGGCGCTATCGCCACTGAAGGTGCTGGAGCGCGGCTATGCGATCACTCGTGCTGGTGGTGCGGTGGTCCGCGATGCGGGTCAGGTCAAGGAGGGAGACGAGGTCGAGGTGCTGCTTTCGCGCGGGAAGCTGTCGTGCCGTGTACAATCGACGACGTTGTCCGACTCCGACCGAGAACCCACCACCGGACGTGGCACCGGACGCACGACCTCATGACGACGAACCGAGCACAGAGCGTCCTCGTGATCGAACCGCAGAAAGCGGCGCGCGAGCGTGCGGGCAAGCTCATCGAGGCGCTCGGCTACGAGCCACGGCTCGCCGAGACCGTCCTCGAGGCGCACGCGCTGTTCGACCACGTGAGCGCGGTCGTCGCCGCGCACCCGGCGGCGATGAGCATCTATCCCCGGCTGCGAGCCACCGGCACACCGCTCGTCGCCGCGTTCGGCGTCAAGGACGGCGATCCTGCCGCCATCGCGCGGGAGATCGGCGCGGATGCGTACGTCATGCGTCCGTACCGCCAGGAGATGCTCGGCGTCGCGCTGTACGCCTGCTCGGTCACGCGCCTCCTCCGCGAGCGCGCGACCCGCGTCGAGACCGCGCTCGGCGTTCTATCCGACACGGGGGCCGAGGATGAGGACAAGGGCAAGAGCAACCTCCTCCACATCGATCTCTTCAAGACGTTGCTGCCGATGGAGATCCGTCGCGCGCGTCGCCACGGCTACCCCATCGCGATCTGCGTGGTCGCGCTCGATCCGCTACCCGACGCGCGCAAGCTCTCGTCCGATCTCGTATCGGCGTCCGAGCCGCTCCTGCGCAGGGCCGTGCGCGACGTGGACCTGCTCGTACGCTACGGCGAGGGCCGCTTCCTCGTGTTCCTGCCACACACGGACGCGACGGGAGCGGTCGCCGTGGGACAGCGCATCGTGACCGAGATCCGATCGTGTCGCTTCAAGACGCAAGGGGTCGAGCTCATGCTCACGTCTTCGGTCGGCATCGCCTCGCCGAAGGCGGGCTCCACGCCTTCGTTCGCGCGCCTCATCCGCAATGCGCACACCGCGCTCCGCGCCGCGCAGCTCAAGGGTGGCGATCGCGCCATCGTCCGGCAGTAACCATGCTCGCGGCGACCACGCGCATCTGCGGCCTCATCGGCGCAGACGTCTCGCACAGCTTCTCGCCCGCGATGCACAACGCTGCGTTCGCGCACCTCGAGCTCGACATGGCGTACGCCGCGTGGCGTGTCTCGGACGTGCCGAAGGCCATCGAGGGTGCGCGGGCGCTCGGCTTCCTCGGCCTCAACGTCACCTCGCCGCACAAGGAGGTCGCCCTGGCAGCGTGCATCCCGGACGACCTCGCGATCGCCGTCGGGGCGGTGAACACGATCGTGTTCTCGTACGGGGCTGCGCGTGGCACCAACACCGACGTTCACGGGGTCGAGCGCGCGCTCGACGCGTTCGCGCCACGCCACCTCGAGCACGCGGTCGTCGTCGGTGCAGGAGGTGCCGCGCGCGCGGTCATCTACGCGCTTGCCAGCCGCGGCATCAAGGTGAAGCTGATCGCGCGTCGCGAGTGCACGCTCCACGTGGGCTCGCGCTCGTACCGCAGCCAGCCCATCGAAGACGCGGGCTTCGCCGATGCAGACCTCGTCATCGATGCAACGCCGCTCGGGCTCGGCGAGGGTCCGCCCGCGTGGTCGGTGAACGCGCTCCCTCCACGCGCCGTCGTGCTCGATCTCTGCGTGCGCCGGAGCACACCGCTCACGCGCGCGGCAGCGGCGCGCGGGCTCGTCGCACAGGCTGGTGACACGATGCTGCTGCACCAGGGCGTGATCGCGTTCGAGCGGTTCGCCGGTCGGCACGCGCCCGTCGAGGTGATGCGAGCTGCGCTCGATCGCGCCCTCGACGCGAAAGCGGCCTGCTGATGCTGCGCATCGTCTCGGCCCTGACACCGGAGCTGGCGCTGTCGCTCGAACGCGATCTGCTGCGCCGCGCGGATCTGCACCTCATCGACGTCACCACGATCGAGCAGCTCGTCGCGGCCGCACGCGAGGGCGCGCACCTCTGCCTCGTCGAGCCGCTGCTCCCCGATGGCAACGCGCGCGACGTCCTCGACGAGCTCGCCGCGCTCGACGAGCGCGTGCCGACGGTGCTCGTCGCGTCGCCGGAGGCCCGTGACGAGCTCGGTGAACAGGGCTTCGCCGCGGTCATCGAGCTGCCGCTGTCGGGCGGCGCTTTCGACGACGTCCTCGGCAGGATCATCGACACGCCGCGCCGGCGCGCGCTACGTCAGCCCGTGGCGGCGCGCATCGCCGACATCGACGGCACGCGCATCGGACGATCGCTCGATCTCTCGATGGGCGGCGCTGCGCTGCGCACGCGCCGTGGGCTCACGGTCGGTGAGGCGCTCGCCATCACCGTCGAGCTACCGGGGCGCGAGCCGCTGGCGGTCCGCAGCAAGGTGGTGCGCGCCGTCGGTGAGCGAGCCGCGATCTCGTTCGAGGATGCCTCCGATACGCTGCGCATCGCGCTGACCAACGTGCTCGCGCCCGTCGGTGCGGTCGAAGGTCTGTCGTTCCGCCCGCGCCCCGATCTCGGCGCGCGTGCTGCGGCTCTCGGCGGCACGCTCGTCGAAGGCCCCGCGCTGGCCGCGCTCTCGACGTTCTTCGCGGGACAGGGCGACACGACGCTCGTCGTCCGCGATCTCATGCGCTTCGACGACGCGATGCTCGATCGCTTCGTGACGCTGCGCCAGGCGCTCGACGAGCTCGGCACGCTCACGCTGCGCGCGTGTCCGTCGTGGCTCGGTGCGCTCGCGAGCCGTCTGCCGTCGCTGCTCGGCGACCGTGCGCGCATCGGGACGCTCGCGGTCGCGCTCCGCTGCGACACCTGCGAGGACGCCTACGAAGAAGAGCTGCCCGTCACGGACAAGCGCGCGACCTCGACGATGCTCGAGGCTGGTCGTCCTTGCGCGGTCTGCGGCGGTACGCTGCGACCGTGCGTGCCGACCAACGCGCTGCTCGCGTTTCTTTGAGGCGGAGGCCTTCCTCCAAAAAAAAGAGCCCCGTCGCGCGTGGCGACGAGGCTCTTCGAATCGACTAGCCGACGACTACAGGTCGTACGGGCGAACGGTGGAGCGGCCGTTGTCCTTGGCGCGCTGAGCGGCCGCGGCGAGCATCGTGTGGACCTTCTCGGAGACGGCCTCGATGAGCTCGCCCGAGGACATGCAACCCGCCGCCTTCACGACGTCCTTCATCTTCGAGCCAACGACCAGGATTTCCTTCGGGCCGCTGCTCTTCGCCTTCTTCGCCGCGGGTGCCGTCTTGCCAGTCTTTGCCATCGTGTACTGCCTCCGGTGTGAACGCTCGCCGAGGGTGGCGACGCGTTCGAGTTGCCGCGCACCTTACACTACCGACACGCCTTTGCGATGGTGAACGTGTCGACGACGAGTTCGTGGATGTCGACGAACGCGAAGTGCAGGCCGTCGTCGTCGATGGTCGCGCGCAGCGCGCCGAACGCGGAGTTGAAGCGCACCACCGAGCCGGGCTGCGTCGCGAAGAAGTCGAAGCGGTTGAGCGCACCGCCGAGCCCGGCGACGACGTACGTGATCCCGTCCACCTCCATGCGCTCGTACTGATGCTGGTGACCGGAGAGCACGAGATCCGCGCCCCACTCGCGGAACGGCCAGCGCATCTGCGTCACCGTGTAGTCCGTCTTCCCCGAGCTGTACGGGGGATGATGAAAGTAAACGACCTTGTAACACTCGGTCGCGGCCGCGAGCGCCGTGTGCAGCCACTGCCCCTGCACCGAGTCGAACGTGATGCCGTCCGGCTCGTGCTTGTCGGAGTCGAGCGCGAAGAAGTGCACGTTGCCGACGACGAAGTCGTAGTAGCGGCGGTTGCCGGGCAACGCAGGAAAGTAGTCGAGGTACGGCTGCACCGAGCCGCCGGGCTTCGAGTTCCAGTCGTGGTTGCCGATGCTGGGCCAGAAGCGGTTGCTGGGTGAGCCTTTCGCGAGCTTGCCCTGGTACTCGCCGATGTACTCGCCGTAGTACTTGCCGATGTTCTGGTCGATCGTCTCGGCCTGACCGAACTCGTAGTTGTTGTCGCCGAGCGTGATGATGAAGTCGGGCTTCTGCGCCTTCGCGATGTCGGCCACACGACGCTCGGCGTGATCGTCGGAGCCGTAGTCCGAGATGACCGAGAAACGGATCGCGGTCGACGCGGGTGACGTCATGTCGTGCGGGGCGGTGGTCTCGCATCCTGCGAGCGCGAGCGCCACGAGCCACGTCTTCATGCGCGGAGCATACGTGAGATCGCTACGGCCAGACGTTCCACAGCTGGTACGCCGTCGCGATGGCGAGCGCGGTCAGCGCCCACGCGGTGAGCAGCGGCGAGTGCCCCGCACCGCGTCCGGAGGCACGCCTGTCCCACAGCACACCGACGAGCGCGAGCGCGAGCGCGCAGATCGCGGCGCAGAGGTAGATTCCGTAGAACGTGATCTCGATCGCGGGTCCGCCGGGCGCGCCGAGCGTGGCGAATCGCACGCTGCGCTCGACGGGTGCGTACAGCAGGACGGGCACGCGCGCCCAGCCGGGCGCGATCGCACCGAGCGAGCCGCCGAGCAGGAACAGCGTGGGAGCTCGCGTCACCCGAAGCCACCGACGGCGCGGATCGACGCCGTGTACAGCCCGATGACGACGCCGCACCACGTGGTCGCGCAGCAAAAGATGGCGAGGCCAACGTACAGGAAGCGCGACGCGGGATCGGTCGGGCTCGTGCGCCGCGAGAGCCAGTAGAGCGCGAGGCTCGCGAGGAGCCCGAGCGCGACGAGGTGCTCCTTCACATCGAAGAGGCGAGCGATGCGGGGTGGTGAGAGGGACGGCGCGGAGTCGGTGCGCGCCGCGACCTCACGAGCGATGGCCGCGGGCGCGTCGAGCAGCTCCGCGCGGACCCGGACTCGATACGTCGGGTACAGCAGCGAGCCGAGGAGGAAGGTAAGAACGAAGAAGAGACTCGCGAGAAGCGCGAAGCGAGGCTCCCCCGGGCGCCGCGCCTCTCGCGAACGGATGATCCAGACGAGGTGGTGCGTGGTCAGCGCCACCAGAGTGCCGCCGAGCAACGCATGCACGACCAGCAGCAGCCGCGCATGCGTCTCGAGCACCACGTTGAAAAGCTAGTCGAGGCTGGTGCGCGGCGGCTGGCGCAGGAACGTCGGGATGTCGAGCTCGCTCTCCTCGGCACCCGTGAGGCCACCTGCGGCCATGCGGACCGGCAACGCGGGCATGCCCGGCGACGACGGGATGCGCTCGAACCGATCGCTGCGATCGGCGACCATGATGGAAGGCGAAGTCCCGGTCGGACGGACCGGTGCGGTGACCGGCGTGGCATCGGCGCGCGGCACCTGATCGCGCAGCGCGGTCTGCGTGCGCTGCTCGACGCTCGGGTTGCTCGACGAGCGAGCAACGTACGGCATCGGCATCTGCGTGGCGCGGTGACGCGGCATCGGCTCGTCGATCACCATCGCGGCGCGATCGAAGCCGGTGGCGATGACGGTGATGCGGACCTCGTCGACGAAGCCGGCGTCGATGACCGAGCCGAAGATGATGTTCGCGTCCTCGTGCGCGGCTTCCTGGATGAGCGTGGCCGCCTCGTTGACCTCGAACAGCGTGAGGTCGGGGCCGCCCGTGATGTTGATGAGGATGCCGGTGGCGCCCGTGATGCTGACGTCCTCGAGCAGAGGCGACGAGATCGCCTGCTGCGCGGCCTCGATGGCGCGACGCTCGCCGACGGCGCGGCCGGTGCCCATGAGCGCGCGGCCCATGTCCTTCATGATCGTCCGGACGTCGGCGAAGTCGACGTTGATGAGGCCCGAGACCGTGATGAGATCCGAGATGCCCTGCACGGCGTTGAGGAGGACCTCGTCGGCCTTGCGGAACGCGTCGAGCATCGTCGTCTTCTGGCCAGCGACGGACAGGAGGCGATCATTCGGGATCGTGATGAGCGTGTCGACGGAGGCAGCGAGAGCAGCGATGCCCTCCTCCGCCTGACGCCGGCGCTTCTTGCCCTCGAACATGAACGGCTTGGTCACGACACCGACCGTGAGCACACCGCACTCGCGAGCGACCTGCGCGATGATCGGAGCCGCGCCCGTCCCCGTGCCGCCACCCATGCCGGCGGTCACGAAGACCATGTCGGCGTTCTGGAGGTACTCCGTGAGCTTGGTGATGTCCTCGAGCGCGGCGTTGCGGCCGACCTCGGGGTTCGCACCGGCACCGAGACCACGCGTGAGCGCGCCGCCGAGAGCGATCTTCGTCATCGCCTGGTTGGCTTCGAGAGCCTGGATGTCGGTGTTAGCCGCGATGAACTCCACGCCGTCGAGGCGAGATTCGATCATCGTGTTGATTGCGTTACCACCGCCACCACCAACGCCAATCACCTTGATGCGTGGCTGCGTTGCGGGCGTGTCGTCGAACTCCAAAAGCGCCATTCCAACCTCCTCGGGGTGTGACCACTATTGAGGCCCCGGATCGGTGGAATCAAATTTTTAGCGGTGATTTTTTCTCACGTGAGACGCGAATGACCTCGCGAGGTTATTGCGGCGGCGGCGGCGCGGTGGCGGCAAGGACGGACGGCTGGAACGCCGTGCGGTTGTTCAGCCCGTTGAACAGCACGTTGCCGCTGCCGAACTGCTCGTGGTGCATGAGGCTCATGTGGTGCGCGTCCTCGATGTTCATGTTGAGCGCCTTCTCGATCTCGCCCATGCGCCAGCGCTCCGAGCCAGGCTCGAGCCTCGGCCCGTGCTGTCCGAGCGATTGACGGATCTGGACGGCCTGTCGCGCGATGGCATGGGCCGCGCGACCGCGCTCGAAGTACATCGTGCGCTCGCCCGGTGACGTCGCCTTGTTCATGTTCGTCACCGCGTGCTCCGCCTCGGAGACCGCGTCGCGATAGACCGAGACGCTGCGGTTCATCGCGCGCCAGCCGCTCTTCTGCGAGAGCTCGTGCAGGTCCTGCAGCGACGTGGCGAGCCTCTCCACCGTTGGATCGACCTGCGATTCGTGAGCGATGAGCTTCTCGTTCGCCGTGCTGCGCTGCGCGTGACCCTCGACGGCAGAGTGCATGCGAGCGGCGTTGTTCGCCTTCTGCTGCTCGGTGGGCTTCTTGCTGCTACCGAACCAGCCCGCGTGAGCGGAGCCCGAGGCAGCGAAGAGGAAGACGACTGCGTAGAGGGTTCGCACGGGTTACTCCGAGACGTTCGGGGTCTGGATGCTGGGCGGGGCTGCCGGCGGGCAGGTCGGACCCTGGTTCACGCCGTGGTTGAACTTGGGGCTCGTGAGCGTCGCGGTACCGATGACACCCGAGTCACCGCAGGCGCTATGGAAGCGGACCGGGACCGAGCGCTGCCAGGTGGTGAGCTGGATGAACGAGGCCGCGACGTAGCCGGGCAGGAGCTGGTTGATCGAGAGCGACACCGACGAGTTCGTGTCCGACGAGACGGACGACGAGACGTCGACACCGAAGGTCTGTGACCACGAGTCCGACGTGCTGGCGTTCACGTTGACGTCGACACCACCGACGACCGGGAGACCGAAGCCGAGCGAGGCGCCCGCCGACAGGCCGTACATGACGGCCTGGTTCATGTTCCAGCTCATGTTGATCGTGTGGTTCACGTTCACCGACTTGCCCTCGGTGAAGGTGTAGGAGCCGCCGAGCGAACCCGCCGACGAGCAGCCCGTGTCCGTGAGCTGCGACGGG
Organism: Polyangia bacterium; assembly: GCA_039923495.1. Lineage (GTDB taxonomy): Bacteria > Myxococcota_A > Polyangia > Palsa-1104 > Palsa-1104 > JBDTCO01. The sequence goes on along the minus strand of JBDTCO010000021.1, from coordinate 2,323 downwards.
TAGATGTCCTTCTCCTCCTCGATGCCGTCGAACTGACCGATCTCGATCTCGCTGAAGACCGGGAAGTTCATGGTGCGCGACAGCGACGCGCCAGACTTGCGCGTGGCCTTGATGGTGAGCGTGAAGTACGAGGCGCCGGCACCGTTGTACGCGCCCGTGGCGAGCTTCGAGAGCTTGACGCTCGTGAGGTTGTTCGAGACCTGGCTGATCTTGACCGGCGGGTTCACCGTGACGGCCTGCTCCTTGGTCGTCGGGTCGATGAGGACGCTCGTGCCGTCCGCGATGTCGACGGAGAAGGCGAAGTTGCCGCCCTCCGTCGCGTACTGCGGCACGCTCGAGTCGAGCGGCCAGTAGTTGTAGTTCGTGTTCTGCGCGTACGAAGCCGTCAGGCCCGGGGACGTGAACGAGAAGCTGTACGTGATCGGGTCACTCGCCGTCGCGTCCGCCATGCCGAGGAGGTGCGCGCCGACCGCGATGTCGTTGCTGCCCGCAGTCGCCGACGTGATGGGCTGGCAGTTCGTGCCCACCTGAACCGAGCGGATCTGGTCGAGGAAGATGGATGGGCCGGCCGTCATCGCGAGCGTCTGCGGCTCGGAGATGAACGGGTCACCCACCTGGCCGTTCTCGGCGTCCGTCGTGAGCGTCGAGACGACCTGGAAGTTGCCGCTGAACGTGCCGATGGTGTCGCCCGTCGGGGAGAACAGCACGTTCGGCCCGAACTGGAACGTCGCCTGACCGGAGGCGAGGTACGTGAGCGGGATGGTGACGCCGTCGACACGCGACGTGTTGCCGTCTTCGTCCGTGAAGGCGCCCTTGAGGTACAGCGCCAGGGTGCCGTGCTTGTCGTCGATGAAGTCCTTGCCGAAGACCTTCACCGTATCGCCGAGCGCGACCGTGGTCGGTGACAGCGTGGTGAACGTGGGCGTCAGCGCCTCGTAGGTGCTCGTGTTCGTGTTGGTGTTCGTGTTGGTGTTCGTGTTGCCGGACGTGGTCGGGGCGCAACCGCCGGCCAGGACGCCGAGCAGGAAGAGCGAGCCGAAGGTACGGCAAATCGTCTGACCGAGGTTCCGCATGGGTTTCTCCGAGAGGCGCACGCAGCCCATTGGAGCAAGCCGTGTGCCCTCGAATGGGTCGCCTAACTACTCGGATTTAGAACATGCAGCGGCTGACCCAGGCACCATCCGGGGGACGACTGACCCCATGGATAGGCGGGACTGCGCACGCCGGACCCCATTCCCTCGTGAAAACGATCTCTTGGAGCACCGGGCCGCGGCCCGGACGACCTACTCCCCGACGTTCGGGGTCTGGATGCTGGGCGGTGCCGGGGGCGGGCAGGTCGGACCCTGGTTCACGCCGTGGTTGAACTTGGGGCTCATGAGCGTCGCGGTGCCGATGACACCCGAGTCACCGCAGGCGCTGTGGAAGCGGACCGGGACCGCGCGCTCCCACGTGGTGAGCTGGATGAACGAGGCCGCGACGTAGCCCGGCAGAAGCTGCTGAATCGAGAGCGACACCGACGAGTTGGTGTCCGACGAAACGGACGAGGAGACGTCGACCCCGAAGGCCTGCGACCACTGGTCCGAGGTGCTGGCGTTGACGTTGACATCGACGCCACCGACGACCGGAAGCCCGAAGCCCACCGACGCACCCACCGACAGGCCGTACATGACCGACTGGCTCATGTTCCAGCTCATGTTGATGCTGTGGTTGACCTGCGTCGACTTGCCCTCGGTGTACTGGTAGGAGCCGCCGAGCGTGCCCGCAGACGAGCAGCCTGTGTCCGTGAGCTGCGACGGATAGATGTTTTTCTCCACCTCGATACCTTCGAACTGGCCGATCTCGATGGCGCTGTAGACCGGGAAGTTCATCGTGCGGCTGAGCGATGCCCCCGAGCGACGCTTTGCCTTGATGGTCACCGTGAAGTACGAGGCCCCTGCGCCGTTGTATGGGCCCGTGGCGAGCTTCGCTAGCTTGACGCTCGTGAGGTTGTTCGAGACCTGGCTGATCTTGACCGGCGGGTACACCGTGACCGCCTGCTCCTTGGTCGTCGGATCGACGAGGACGCTGGTGCCGCTCGTGATGTCCATCGAGAAGGCGAAGTTGCCGCTTTCCGTCGCGTACTGCGGCACGCTCGAGTCGAGCGGCCAGAAGTTGTAGCTCGTGTTCTGTGCGTACGACGCTTGGAGGCCCGGCGAGGTGAAGGAGAAGCTGTACGTGATCGGATCCTCGGGCGTCGCGTCCGCCATGCCGATGAGGTGCGCGCCGAGCGCGAGGTCGTTGCTGCCGGCCGTCGCGACCGTGATGGGCTCGCAGTGCGTCCCGG
>JBDTCO010000020.1:0-21943 GCA_039923495.1 Polyangia bacterium | reverse complement strand
AGCGGCGGCACGCGCGCGGAGATCACCGCAAGCCTGAAATACAGGTCCTCACGGAATCGCCCCTTGTTGACCTCGCGCTCGAGATCACGGTTCGTCGCCGACACGACGCGCACGTTCACGCGGCGCGACCTGGTCTCGCCGACGCGCCGGATCTCTTGCGCCTCGATGGCGCGGAGCAGCTTGGGTTGCAGCTCGAGGGGGAGCTCGCCGATCTCGTCGAGGAAGACGGTGCCGCCGTCGGCGGCTTCGAACGCCCCCGTGCGGTCGCGCTCGGCGCCCGTGAAGGCGCCGCGCACGTGACCGAACAGCTCGCTCTCGATGAGGTTGGCGGGAATCGCACCGCAGTCGAGCACGACGAATGGCTGCTTGGCGCGGTTGCTCTCGGAGTGCAGCGCGCGTGCGACGAGCTCCTTGCCGGTCCCTGTCTCTCCTTCGACGAGCACGCTCGCGTTCGACTCGACGACCTGCTCGAGGATCGTGAACACCTCACGCATCGCGACGCTCGTGCCGTGGAGCTTGCCGAACACGCTTCGAGCGCTCGGCTGCAGCGCCCTGCCCACCTCGTGTAACGTGAGGACGGTACGACCGATGACGACCCTCGCGCCGTCGCCGACGAGCGCATCGTGCGTGACCTTGCCATCGACGACCGTCCCGTTCGTCGATCCGAGATCGCGCACGCGGACGCCGCGCGCCTCCGGAACGAGCTGGGCGTGGCTGCGCGACGCGCGCGGATCCTCCACGCGCAGGCCCACGTCCTTACCGCTCCCGATGACGAGCCCGCTCGCGGGCAGCGGCAGCTCGCGCGTGCCCTCGCGCACGACCCAGCCGCGCACGCGCTCCCGCGAGCGTGGCACATTGGTGATGATCGTGTGGCGCTCGCTCACGGCTGCGCCAGATGGACGGACACGAGCTTGCTCTCGCCGCCGCGCACTGTGAACGACGCTTGCTTTGTCGGGAACGACGGGTTCTTCGCGACGAGCCGGTGTCGTCCCGGTGGAAGATCGAACGGGCGCAGCGGAGTCATCCCGATCGCGCGGCCGTCGATCGACACCTCGGCCCACGGCTCGACCTTGATGCGCACCGTGCCGCGTGACGACGACACCGGCGCGCTGGCGTGATGCACGACGACAGCCATGGGCGCCGGTGCGATCACCGGCGCGGCGACGGCGGGCTGCGGCGCGATGGTGGCGATCGACGCGACCTTCTGCGGGGCCCGCAACAGCAAGCCCACGCTCACGACCGCCGTGGCCGCCATCACGACCAGCATGGCGGCGAGCACCCACGTCAGAGCGGGCTTGCGACGCCGCGTAGCGTGCACGGTGGCTGCGCCCTCCGCGATCGTCCGCGGCTCGTCCGGGCGCGACTCGTCCGGGCGCGACTCGTCCGGGCGCGGCTCGTCCGGGCGCGGCGTGGCAGCCGATCTCGGTACCGCCAGACTCTGCCGCAGGCTGCGCGCGTGCAGCAGCGGCGCAACCCGGGCGGCGAGCGCCTGCTGCAGCGCGGGGATCGAGGCCCCCTCGAGCAGCAGCAAGAGCGCGGCACGCAGCGACGCGTGATCCTGGTAGCGCGCCTCCGGCTCGTACGCCGTGGCCGTGCGCAGGACCTCCACGACCGATGGCGGCAGCTCGTCGGAGATGGCCTCGAGGCGGCCATGGCGCGCGGCCTCCAGCGCATCGATCTCGCCGTATGCATCGATGGCGAGCTTTCCGTGCAGCAGCTCGTAGAGCGTGAGACCGAGCGCGTACACATCGCTGCGCGCATCCACCGGTCTCCCCCAGGCCTGCTCGGGCGACATGTAGACGAGCTTGCCCTTCAGATCTCCTGCGCGTGTCGTCTGGGCGCGCTGCGGCGACTTCGCGATGCCGAAGTCACCGAGCTTCACCTGACCGTGCGTCGTGACGAGCACGTTCGACGGGTTCACGTCGCGATGCACGAGGCCGAGCGGCTCCCCGCCATCGCCCGGCGCGGCCATCGCGTAGCCGAGCGCAGCCGCCACCTCGGCGGCGATGTGGAGCGCCTCGAGCAGCGGCAGCCCGCGCGGCTCGCGACGCAGGATGGCCGCGAGGTCGATCCCGTCGATGAGCTCGAAGGCGATGAAGTAGCGGCCGTCGACGAACCCGAAGTCGAGCGTGGCCACGATGTTTGGATGGTTGAGCTTCGCGGACAGGCACGCCTCGTCCACGAACATCGCCACGACCTGCGGATCGTCGCCGAGCCCATCGCGGATGACCTTGAGCGCGACGTCACGCTGGAAACCTGCCACACCAACGGTCCGCGCACGCCACACTTCGGCCATGCCACCCGCACCGAGCGGCTCGACGAGCTCGTATCGACCTAGCCGCATGACGACTCGTGCATCCCTGCGTCTACGTTATCATGGTGGCATCACGCGCCTCCTCGCAACGATCTGGCTGTCGATGTCGGGCTGCAGTGTGGTGCTGCCCGCGAGCAGCGCCCCGTTCTCGTGTTCCGATGGCGCTTGCCCGTCGAGATACGTCTGTCGCGAGGCGCTGTGCGTTCCGGAGGGAGCACCCGCACCACCTCTCGCCATCGGGGCACAGGCCGATGGCGAGGGTGCCGAGCTCCTGTGGAACGGCGCCGCGTTCGCCGTGGTGTGGCAAGCGAACGGCGCCGCGGTGCCGGGGCTGCACCTGTCCACGCTCGACGTCATGGCCGATCCACGCGTGGCCAGCGATGAGCTGCTCTCCGGCCCACAGCCCGGCAGCGTCGCGTTCACCGCGCTGTACCACCCTGGCGGAAACGCCTACGTGGTCGCCGAGCGCGCCAACTCCGACAGCGGCGCGTCGCTGCGCGTCTCCGCGCAGCCGATCGGCGGCGTGCCCGCCGTGCTCTACGCGGATCCGGAGCCGTACACGCCCGTGGGCTTCGGCAACCCGGCGCTGTGCATCGATGGCCCGAAGCGCGTGACCCTCGCGGTGACGTTCGCTGCCCCGCCTGCCGTCGTCGCGCACAACGGCCACTGCTTGAGCCTCGACCTCTCCGGCGCCACGTCTCCGATCGACTGCACTCCGGCCTCGCTGCGCGCCTCGCCCGAGGACGTCTCCGACATGTGGCTCGCGCAGGACGCCACGGTGCGGCTCGTGATGTGGCGCGCAGCCTCGATGCACTTCTCGTACGAGCAGGGCAACACCGAGGTCGGCTCCACCGTGGTGGACCCGATCGTCCGCATCGTGCGCGCCGTTGCTGCGAAGGGAGCCGACGGCGTCGCGATCGGCGCCGCAGCGTTCCAGCTCCGCGACAGCAGCGACGACGCGGCCTACTCGGTGTGGGGCGGCCAGCTGAAGGACTTCTCCACGACGTACGCCAGCGGCCTCACGGTCAGCTCGGTCGGCCTCGCCCCGGACGTCGCGTTCGCAGATGGTGGGTTCGTGACGTGCATCCTCGACCACGATGGGGAGCTGTCCCTGCAGCGGCGTGACGCCAGCGGCGCCGCAACCAGCACAGCGACGGTGCATCGGATCGCCAGAGCGCCGATCACTTCATGCCGGCTCGCGGGCGGTGCACCCGGTCAGGTCGGCGTACTGTGGAGCGAGATCGAGCCGCCAGCCGATCGACGGCTCTACTTCTCCGTCGTGACACCATGACGCAGCGGGTGCAACGCGAACAATCCCAGGCCGGTCGCCGTGAACGCTGCGCCGAGCGCCAGCGTCACGATGGAAGCCACGCGAAACGCGTTGCCGCTCGTCTCGAACGAACGCGCCTGCGTGTAGCTCGTCGTGGGCAGGTGCGTGTACGGGTCGTAGACGACCGCCCCGCGGTAGCGGTCGTACGCGCGATCCGACTGATCGTAGAGGACCCCGCCGGTGACGAGCAGCGCGCCGCCGAGCGCGAGCGCCGTGTAGCGCGCGATCGGCCACAGCGATGTCGGCTCGATGCGCAGCGTCACCGATGCCACCTCGCCCGCGGTCAGCACGACGCGCTGCGTGACGTGCCCGCGCCGGCTCTCGAGGGACACCTCGTGCGGACCGGGCGCGAGCAGCACCGGCATCTCGGACACCTCGACGCCATCGACCGTCAGTGAGGTCGGCACGGTCTGCGTGATGATCGTGAGCGCTGATGCCGTCCGCGGTGCCGCGAGCGTGCGCGTCGCCGTGCGCGTCGTCTCCTCTCCCTCGTCGGTCGCGCGCACGTACAGGTGCAGCGTCGCGCTCGGCGGCAGCAGGTCGGCCGGCACGTGCGCGCGCCACGTCCCGTCGGTACGCGGCGTCACGGGCAGGCTAGTCTCGAGCGCACTTCCATCCACGACGACGAGGTGCAGCTGTGCCTCTGGATACGCGTGCAGCACGCGCACAGCCACGTCGACGCCACGACTGGCGACGATGGGCGGCGGCACGGGCCCTAGCTCCACGAGCAGCGCCGCGCGCCGCGCGAGCCGCTCGCTCTCGAGGCGGCGCGCGTCCGCCCACACGCGCGCGATCTTCGGCGAGCGGTCCGGCGCGCTGGCGAGTGACGCGTCGGCCCGGAGCGCCTTGCGAAAATCGGCCAGCGCATCGTCGGGCCGGTCGAGCGCCGCATACACGCAGCCCTCGATGCGCAGCACCTCCGCGAGGCGCGTCGGGGTCGGTGCCTGTCGCTTCGCATCCGCCAGCGATGCGAGCGCCTGGTCGTACTCGAGGTTCGCATACTGACGCTTCGCGTCGGCGTACGAGTCGGCGCGCGCCGGAAGCGAGCACAGCAGGAACGCCACGACGAGAGCCCGTATCACCTCGCCATCCTTTCACGAAAAGAGCGTGGAGCTCCACCACACACCGCGTGGTGGAGCACGCGCCTGAGCATCACCAAGCCCCCGAACGCACGTTCGAGAAGGCGTGGACCGCCGCGTGCACGGAGACGGAGCACCCCGCCAAGGAGCCCGCCGATGAACCGCTGGTCCATCCCGATCGTCTGTCTCGCCGTCACGCTGACTGGCTGCTCGTCCCAATCGATGGCGAAGATCGATCCGACGCAGCCGGGTACGAGCACCGACCCGACGTTCTACGCGGACGTGCTGCCGCTCGCGCAGAAGCACTGCGCGGGGTGCCACTACCCCGGCGGCATCGGGCCGTTCTCGATGCTGACGTACGAGGACGCGCTGCCGCACGCCCAGGTCATCGCGACCGAAGTGGAGGCGGGCATCATGCCGCCGTGGCTCCCATCGGCGACGTGTCGGCCCCTCGAGGGAAACCGAACGATGACCGCGGACGAGAAGGCCACGTTCGTGAGCTGGGCATCGGGGAAAAAGTTGCAAGGTGACTCGTCGCTCGCTCAGCCGTACGTGCCCGCGGAGACCGGCCTCGCGCGCGTCGACCGCACGATGGCGATGGCGCAGGCCTACACGCCGCCCGCGAACGAGACCGATCATTATCAGTGCTTCATCCTCGACCCGAAGCTCACCGCCGATGCGGACCTCATCGCGTACAACGTGAAGCCCGGCGCCGCGAAGGAGGTGCACCACGTGCTGCTCTACCCCGCCTCGCCGGCAGACGCGCAGCAGCTCGACGATGCGACGCCCAACGAGATCGGCTGGACATGCTTCGGCGGTCCGGGCACGAGCCAGACGCAGACGGTCGGTGGCTGGGTGCCGGGCTCGAGCGCGGTGACGTTCCCGTCCACGACCGGCATCCAGATCCCTGCCGGGGACGTGCTCGTGATGCAGGTGCACTACAACCTCAACTACACGACGCCGGTGCCCGACCTCACGACCGTGGAGCTCGAGCTCGCGCAGACTCCGGTCGCGCTCCACGCGACGATGATGATGATCCTCAACAACACGTTCTCCGTGCCCCCGGGCGCGACGAACTACGAGGTGAACGCGTCGCAGCAGGCACCGGGCGCGGCGACGATCTGGGGCGTGCTCCCGCACGCGCACACGCACGCGCAGAAGATGCACGTCGATGGGGATGCGGGCTGCATGGTGGACATCGCCGCATGGGACTTTCACTGGCAGCAGCAGTACTTTTTCACCTCGCCGGCCACCGTGAAGAAGGGCGACCACATCACGCTGAAGTGCACCTACGACAACCCGGGCTCCGTACCGCTGACCTGGGGTGAGAAAACGACGGACGAGATGTGTCTCTCGTTCTTGTACGTCACACAGTGAAGGCGCTCCCCCTGCCTTGATTGTCACGAACGGATTCCGACGAGCGCTACTTCACGCGGAGGTGCGCTGCGGCGGCCTCGGCGCGATCGACGGCGACCGCCCAGCCGAGTAGCTCGTCCGCGCGGTCCGCGGCGAGGCGCTGCAGCGGCATGTCGAAGCGCGAGTGCAGCACCAGCGTGCCGCGGTCGAACATCGACCCCTGCGCGAAGCGACCGACCTTGCCGTCGAGCGTCACCGACGGTGAGAGCGCGACCTGGGCGCCAGCCCACGGGGTGACGTGCAGCTCGAGCGTCGTGTGCGCCACCTCCTCGACGAGGTAGGGGCTCTGCCTGGGCGCTCCAGTGGCGTAACGCCGCAGCAGGTCCCCCGCGAACGGCACGGGCAGGACGAGCGTGTCTCCCTCGACGTGCGCGAGCCCGGGCGCGTGGAGCGCGTAGCGCACGACGAACGGCACGTCGTCGTCGTCCGCATGCTCCCAGCTCAGATCCCTCAACGTCGCGCCGGGGAAGAACGCCGACAGGGAGTGCTGCTCGAACTGCGACCGCACCCGATCGCTCGCCAGCACTGAGAGGCTGTCGCGCCACTCGACGGCCGGCCAGCCCGTGAGCTGCTCCTCGACCTGCACGTCGCCGCTGCCGTCCTTCGCGAGCGTCATCGTGACGCGCATCGTCCGGGCGTCCGTCGTCTCCGAGGGCAGCGTGAGGGTCTCGCCGGTCCCCGACAGCGGGAGCGCGAGCGCGCCACGCAGCTGGGGCAGGAGGTCACCCGGCCTCCCGTGGCGCGTGCGCGGATCGTCGAACACGCCCGCGACCTCGACCAGCACCTGATCGTAGCCCTCGAGCTCGATGCCGACCCGCGCGGCGCGCTGCGAACGCGCGAGCACGAGCCGCGACGAGAGCCCCGCGGCCGACGCCAGCGCGCTCACCAGCGTCGCGCGGTTGCCTTCACGCCGCGCGAGGACGGCCGTGGCCGGATCTTCGACGCCTCCGCCCTGCTTCACATTACGGCGCACCCAGCGGTCGATCCGCTCGAGGCGCACGCGATCGGTCGTGGCGCCGGAGACGAGCTTGTGCGCGAGCGTCGTGAGCGCAGGATCGCTGCGCCGCGTGCCCCACGACGCGTCGCGCAGGTAGTCTCGCCATGCCGTCGCCGAGACGCGCGAGCTCACACGCACCGACGGCAGGTACTCCGGGCCCGGCGCGCTCGACGGCTCGGCCACGCGCTGGGCGTAGCGCCGGCCTCCGAACGTGCGGACATCGACCTTGCCGTCCTTCTCGTCGCGCACCTCGAGCGCGACCGTGGGCGGCGCGTTGCGCGCATCCACGTCCACCGCCTGACCGTGCGGCGTCACGACCACATACTCGCTGCGATCGAGCGGGGCATCGAACGACGCGAAGTAGAAGCGATCACCGAGGAAGCCGCCGCGGAAGGCCGCCGCGGGTCCCGACCGCACGACGTACTCGACCTCGACGTAGTCGCCGACCGCGAGCCCCGGCAACGAGATGCTCTCCTTCTCGGCGATCTGCTCGGGCTCGAGCCGCGAGCCATCGGGCTTCCAGGCGGCGAGCGTCAACAGCTCGGCGCTATCAGGAAGCGTCCACTCACCCCAGCGATCGATGCCCTCCTTGGTGAGCACCTTCACGATGTTGTGTGTGATCGTGCGCGCGGCGCCCGTGGCAAAGACGCGACGAACCGCACGGTCCAGCACGAAGACCGCGGGGCCCTCGTACGGCACGTGCGCCGCCTCGAACTCGCGGATGGCGCGCCTGCCATCGATGCGATCGAGCGCGTATGGACGGCCGTGGTCGCCCGCGCGCTCGCGAACGGCGGTCTCGAGCTCCGCGCTCTCTGGCGCGAGCGCGAGGCCAGCACGCAACACATCGTCGGCCTCGGTGTTGCGACGGGCGAGGAGCAGCGCGTCGACGAGCCGCAGACGGAAGCTGCTCGAGCGGCGCGCGGTATCGACCAGGTCGCGCAGCACGACGATGGCGTCGCTGGTGCGTCCCGTCTCGAGCAGCACCTCGGCCAGCGCCGACCGCGGCGACTCGCTGATCGGATCGGTGGCGACAACACGACGCAGCTCGCGGATGGCCTCGTCCAGGTAGCCTGTCTTGCGTAACGCCGCCGCATAGAGCGCGGAGCCTTCGCAGCGCGAAGCGTGCTCGCTCAGCCGCAGGTCGATCGGTTGGTGACGCGAGGTCGCATCGACCAGCCGCACCTCCGCCAGCGCGCACTCTCCCTGATCTCGTGCAGCGTCGAGGAACGCGCGCGCCTCCTGGTTTCGATCTCGAGCGTCGAGCGCCTCGGCGGCGAGGACCGCGACGCGCGCGTTGTGATCTGGCACGAGCGCGAGCTCGAGAGCATCCTTCACTCGTTCGCGGGCCAGCGCGAGCTGCCCCAGCGCATCACGAACGCGAGCCGCCATGGGATCGAGCACCAGCGCCTGTTCGCGAAGGCGCCGCGCCCGATCGCTCGCGATGCGCGATGGCACGGTGGGATCCTTCGCCGCGACGTCCGCCGCGAGCGCGAGCGCGGCCGAAGAATGTGCGCCGTGCGTCACGAGCCGCTCGGCTGCCGCACGCGCACGCACGACGTCGCCCATCCACAGCGCGTCTGCCGCCTCGAGGTAGCTCCCGAGCAGGTCGCGGCCCGACGCTCGTGGAGCCACGAACGACAGCGTCCCTGCCCCTTTCGTGCGCGCACCGGTCGCGGCCCTCGCCGAGGCGCCGCCGAGCGCGAGCTCGAGCCCGAGCTCGAGGCGTCCGAGCGGCAGCGCCACCGCGACCGCGACGCGGTGCGTCCCGGCCGGTACCGAGAGGCGCACGACGCGACGTCGGACGAGGGCAGCCTGCTCATCGGGCACCGGCGTGGACACGCCGTCGAGCCACACGCGATAGGGCTGATCGGTGTCGACCGTCAGGCGCATCGTCGTGGCGCGCGACGTCGTCACCTCGAGACCCAGCGGCACCGCACCCGGACGACCATCGGCCGTCAGCACGAGCACGCGGCACTCTCGCTGACGCGTGACACCGGGCGCCCCGACCGAGAAGCTCGTCTCGTCGACCGTCTTCGCGAGATCGAGCCGCGACAGCGCGCCCAGCGACGCACCGGCGCGCCACGGCAGCTCGCAGCCGGCATCACGCCCGAACGCACGCGCGGCGCCCACGTGATTGTCGAGCCGCGCGACGCGCGCCCTCAGCAGCGCCAGCTGTGCACGTGCGCCGGGCGGCGCCACCAGCGTGTGCAGCTGTGCGCGATCGTCCACGCCCTCTGCCACGAGCGCATCGAGACGCGCGATCGCGAGGCGTGCCAGCTGCTCGTCGCGCGTCCCCGCGAGCACGGCCACCCATGCGGCCACGGCATCGCGCGGCTCGGCGTGGAGATCGGCCGTGATCGCCTTCCACACCGGCGCATCGTCGTGCCGTCCGGACGAGCGCGGATGCACGCACGCCGTCAAAGCGAGGCACAGCGGCACAATGAGCCGCCTCACTTGCGACGCTCCACGCGCAGCTCGCTCCCGACGGCGTGATCGATCGACGTGAGGAACGCGCGAAAGTCGGCATAGTCGGCGGGTCGGATGCGCCGCACCATGAGGACGGTCGTTGCGTCGACATCGATGGTGCCATCCTCACCACCTACGACGCGCAACGCGAACGATCCGAAGCGGCTCTCGATCTTCTGGCTCTCCGGTCCGCGCAAGCGACCTTCGGCGTGCAGCGTGACGTGCTCGTGCTCGGTGAACGCATGCGAGACGAGCACGTCGTTCACCCGCCTCGACAGCGGAGCCAGCGTGGACACGAGGTTCGGCTCGCGCAGCAGCAGGGGAACGGCGAGCGTGCTCCCCTCGAGCCGCGCGGCCCGGGGGAGGCGCAGCGAGGCGGACAGCTCGACGGGCTGCTCGCGATCGTCGATGTGCGGCACCAGGATGCGCTCGACCTCCGCGCCTGGGCTGCGCTCCGTCCACAGCTGCTCGAGGTGCTCCTTGCGCTGGGCCGGCGGGATGTACTGCCTCCGCCAGCCCTCGGCCGCGACGCCGACGACATGCAGCGAGAGCGACGCCTTCGCCGAGCCGTCGCCGTGCAGCGTCACCACCAGCTTCTCGTCGCTCCGGGCACGGTCCGCCGGCATGATCGGCGTGATGTGGAGCACGCCGTCCGAGACATGCAGCGCGAACGTCCCCTGGTCCTCCGATGGCAGCTCCGTCGAGCCCGACAGCTCGGCCGTGCCGTCGAGGTACCGATCGAGCCCGGGCACATACGCGATGGCGTGATCGAAGAGCGCGAGCGACGCGGGTAGCCGCTCCACGTCCCCCTCGTGCATCGTGCGCAGCAGCACGAGCGTGGCCGGCACACCGACCTCCTTCAGCATCGCGACGAGGAGGCTCGCCTTGTCCTTGCAGTCGCCGTATCGGCGAGCCCACACCTGCGACACCTTGTACGGCTGGTAGCCGTGCACGCCGAACTCGAGGCCGACGTAGCGGGTCGATCGGACGACGAGATCATAGATGGCGGCCACCTTGTCCTCGAGCCGGCTCTTGCCGCGCACCGCGTCCCTGGCCGCGCGCCGCACCGCAGCGTCGGGCTCGAGCTGGCCGAGCGAGAGCCCGCGGTAGAAGGTGGCGACCTCGCTCCACGTCGCAAAAGTGGATGCGTGCACGTGCGCGCCGAGCTCCGCCTCGCCGGCCATGCCGGGCTCCGTCACGATCTTCGCGACGTCGTGCGCGGTGAACGTCCAGCGACGCTCACCGTCCTTGTCCGTGACGACGGGGTGAAGGACGGCGACTCCGATGCGAGGCTGGTTGAAGTGCAGCGAGCGAGCGAGCGGCGCGATGAGCCGGTACGTCGTCTCGAGCCGCGCCATGCTCTCCTGCAGCATGTGCAGGTCGCAGAACGCGTCGCCGAGCTCGTTGCGACGGCCGTGGTCGGACACCGTGTAGGCGACATGGACGACGTCGCCGGGCTCGACGCCGGTCAGGTGGATCACCTGCGCGCGCACGTCGTAGTAAAGGCCCGCCCACGGCTCCGAGAGGTCGCGCTCCTCGACCGTGGCGGCCTCCACGATCTCGCCGTTCGCCTTGTAGACGCGAGCCAGCTCGAGCTCGACCGTCTGCGAGTCCGGTGCATAGCGCACGAACACGGTCGACTCCTGATCGGCGCCGTGGGTGTCGTGCACCTCCACGACGCGCTCGGTGAAAGTTTCCTGGAGGCCGTTGTCGTGCACATGCACGGTCGTCGCGTCGTACAGCGCGCGCGCCGGATCGTTCTTGCCGAGCGGGTCGTGCGCCGTGCGCTCGCGGAGCGCGTTCACATCCACGGCGTACTGGTGTCGCAGGCTGCCGCCGTGGTCGCTGGCGTCGATGTCCGACAGCATCGCGCGCAGGGTGGGCGTCTGCGGCTTGAGCGCGAGCGCACGACGGAGGTGCGGCAGCGCATCCGACTTGTGCCCTTCGCCGAGGAGCAGCCGACCCAGGCGCTCCTCCAGGTCGGGATCGTCCGGCACGCGCGCCATGCGAGCCTCCAGCTCCGCGACGGCCTCGCCGGTGCGACCGAGGCCCTCCAAAAGCTGCGCGCGCTCGACCACGAAGGCCTCGTCGTCGCGCACGTCGTGCGGTGCGGACATCAACGCGAGCGCCGCGCGCAGATCCTCCGGACGACGCCGCGCGCTCACGAGCGACGCCACCTGGCGCAGCAACGAGACGTCGCCCGGCAGCTCCCCGTGCAGCGCACGCAGCGCGTCCACCGCTTCTGCCGTGCGTCCCGCGCGCTGGTCGACCTGCGCGACGAGCTGGCGCGCGCGCACCGACGGCACCTGGCGCGCGAGCGCCCCCAGCTCGACGAGCGAGGACTGCACGAAGCCCCGATCACCCTTCAGCTCGACGAGCGAGAGTCGCGCGGGCCACGTCTCGTCGACCGGACCGAGCAGCACGACCTCGCGCAGCTGCGCCTCCCCCACCTGCGGCGTCCGACCGCGCAACAGCAGCTGACCGAGGCGCGTGCCGACGGCGATGCGGTACGCGGGATCGTGCGTGGCGGCGAGCGCTCTCTCGAGGAGGCGGCGCTGCGCGTCGTCGTCCGCAGCGCACTCGAGCGCGAACTGCATCGCACGCTCGTCGGTGGACTCGAGCACGCGCGCGCAGGGCTCGTCGGGCCGAGGCCCGTCGACGGCGTCGTTCACGAGGTAGGCGTCGCGATCATCCGGCATCGAGGCGAGCAGTGACCTCGGCGTGATCGCGGGCCCGAGCGCGACCTTCGACGCTGCGACCGGCGCCGCGAGCGGATCCCCCGCCGGCAGCGCGAGCGGCGCGCCGCGCTCGTCCGTGACCCGCAGGACCAGCTCGGCCAGGCGCTCGCTCGACGACACTCGCACCACGAAGCGGTTCAGCCCCGCGAGCAGCGGCGCGACGTAGCCGTCGGCATCGAGCGCGAGCGGCCGATCACCCGTGTGCGCGCCGAGTCGCCGACCGTCGAGCCAGGCGACCGCAGCGCCCGCCGAGCCGAGTCGCAGGACCGCGGTCATCGGGCGCGGCGCCTCCACCGCAAACACGACGAACGCCGCCACGCGGCTCTGCGGCCGCAGCATCGCACCGACGGGAACGACGCCCTCGTCGAGCTGCGTCACGGGACGGATGCGCGCGACCTGCGCGGGCAGGCCCGACTGGAACGTGGTGTCGGCGACGAGCTTCTCGGTGATCAGCTGGAGCTCGGCGGCGAACGGTCCCACGACCACCATACGCTCGGGCCACTGCTCGGGCACCGCCTGTCCTCGACGGTGCAGCACGTGGCTCAACGCGAAGCGCGCGCGCGCTGCCACGAGCGGTTCCTCCGCGGTCGATGCCGCGCGACGCAGGAACGCGATCAGCGCGGCGCCGTGATCGAGCGTCTGGTCGTCGAGCGCCTCGATGCCGAGGAGCGGCCGCAGCTGCCCTGCGCCGTGGCTCTCGTCGAACCGCGCCGCGCGTCGCGTCAGCGCGTCCGTCGCCTGATCGGCGGCGCCCGCACGCCCGGACCCGACGACCAGGCACGCGACCAGCCAGAAGACGGCGACGGCCACCCGATGGAGACGTGTACTCACGGCGGTGGCACACCATAGCACCGCGGCGCGTCATGACGCGTCGCGCCTTGACCCGCGACGGACGTACAGTCTACGGTCGCGCTCCGATGATCCGCGCGAACATGCTCGTCTCCAGCCTGTTGCTCCTCTCCGCATGCGACCTCGGCGAGTTCACGGTGAACACGACGACGCCGGTGCTCGCGAAGGCCGCGGACGAGTTCGGCAAGGAGAGTGACGTCCAGCTCGCGCGCGAGGCCGTGGGGGGGCAGCTCAAGACCGCCGACGGCTTCCTCGCCTCGGCGCCGAAGAACCGCCAGCTCCTCGGCATCGTCGCGCGCGGCTACCTGGAGTACACGTTCGGCTTCGTCGAGGACGACCTCGAGGCGATGCCCGACGACGAGGCACACCACGCGCTGCGCGAGGCCGCGACCGTGCGCGCCACGATGTTCTACGATCGCGCGCGCAGCTACGCGATGCGCAACCTCGCCACGTTCGGTCACGACATCGACGGCGCCTCGAAGAAGGACGTCACGTCGTTCGAGGCCGCGCTCGCCAGGCTCCCCAAGGCCGCAGCACCTGGCCTCGTGTACGGCGGCATGGCGTGGGCCTCTGCCATCAACCTCAACCGCTCCGACATCACGCGCGTCGCCGAGCTCGGCCGCGCGCTCGCGATGGTGAAGAGGGCCTACGCGCTCGATCCCACGTTCTACAATGGCGCGGCTGCGATGACGCTCGGGCTCGCTGCCGCGTCCCAGGCGAAGGCGCTCGGCGGCGATCCGGTCGCCGCGAAGAAGTACTTCGACGAGGTCATCAACCTCACCGGTGGCAAGTACCTGCTCGCCAAGCTACTCGAGGCGCGCTTCTACGCCGTGCAGATCTCGGATCGCGCGCTGTACGAGAAGCTGCTGCACGAGGTCATCGACGCGCCGCACGACATCATGCCGTCCCAGCGCCTCGCCAACGAGCTCGCCAAGCGCAAGGCCGTTCGCTACCTCGCGCAGGTCGAAGACTTCTTCTAAATTTCGCTTCCGTCGTCACCTCTCCAAGGAGCCCCCCGGATGATCCGTCGTATCGCTCTCACGCTCGTCTCCGTCCTTGCGCTGACGATCCCTGCCCACGCGCAGACCGTCCTCAAGATCGCGACGCTCGCACCCGACGGCTCGGCCTGGATGAACCTCTTCCGCGAGTGGGGCCGCAACGTCGAGGCCAAGTCCGCGGGCAAGGTGAAGATCAAGTTCTTCGCCGGTGGCTCCCAGGGTGACGAGCGCGACGCCGTCCGCAAGATGCGCCTCGGGCAGCTCAGCGGCGCGGCCGTCACGGCGATCGGCCTCGGCCTCATTCAGCCCGAGGTCCGCGTGCTCGAGCTGCCGATGCTCATCAAGAGCTACGCCGAGCTCGACTACGTCCGCAACGCCATGAACGAGGACTTCAAGAAGAAGTTCGAGGAGAAGGGCTACGTCCTCCTCGGCTGGGGTGACGTGGGCCCCGTCCACATCTTCTCGAACATCCCCATCCGGTCCAAGGCCGACCTCCTGCAGACCAAGCTGTGGGCCTGGACCGACGACCCGCTCGTGAAGACGATGTTCCGCCAGCTCGGCTCGAACGGCGTGCCGCTCGGCGTGCCGGACGTGCTCACGTCGCTGCAGACGGGCCTCATCAACGCCTGCTACGGCTCGCCACTCTCGATGGTCGCGCTGCAGTGGTACACGAAGGTGAAGTTCATGACGGGCATGCAACTCAGCCAGGCAGTCGGCGCGAGCGTCGTCACGAAGCGCGACTGGGACAAGCTCGCCCCCGACGCGCAGAAGATCGTGATGGACGAGGCCAAGATCATGGAGAAAAAGCTCCTCACCACGATCCGCGCCGACAACGACAAGGCGCTCGCTTCGATGAAGGCCGCAGGCGTGCAGGTCATCGAGAGCCCGCCCGCGATGCAGAAGGAGTTCGAGGCGCAGGCCATCGCGCTCCGTCCCATCCTCGAGAAGGACCCGGTCGTCTACACGCACGAGTTCCGCACCAAGGTCGAAAAGCTCCTCGCCGACTTCCGAGCCGGCAAGAAGTAGATGGCAGTCGAAGCCGACACGGGACTACCCGAGCAGATCGAGCCGGAGCGTGGTCACGCGTGTCCGCCGGACTGGCCCGCGCCGATCCGCGCGCTGACGCAGCTCTCGCGCGTGCTCGCCCTGGTCGAGGGCGCGGGCATCATCATCTGCATGCTCGCGGTGATCTTCCTGTCGACCTGGCAGTTCGTGGAGCGGAACCTCGTGCAGCGACACGTGCCGTTCTTTCACTCGCCGCCCTGGGGTGACGGGGTGATCCGCCACTCGGTCTTCTTGCTCGGCTTCTTCGGCGGTGCGTACGCCACGTTCACCGCGCGTCACATCCGCATCGACGCCGTGACCCGCGTCCTCAGCGTCAGGGCGCGGCTCGCGCTGCGGGTGCTGACGACGATCGCGGCGCTCGGCATCGTCACCATGTTCACGTACGCGGCGTGGGGCTTCTACAAGGTCACGCTCGAGGAGGCGGGTGATGCCTCGCAGGCCGAGCAGTTCTTCACCTCGTCGCGCGGCGCGCTCATCATCGTCATCGGCTACGGCGTGGTCGCGTTTCACTTCCTCGTGCAGATCGCCCTCGACATCGGCTGGCTCGTCTCGAAGCAGCCCGTTCCGCCCACCTACATCGCCGAGGCCTCGGCTCACTGATGCTCTTCCCGCTGACCATCGTCATCCTGCTCGCGCTGCTCGGCCTGCCGCTGTTCTGCGTGCTCGGCGCGATCGGCCTCCTCGGCCTGCACTACGGCGGCACCGATCTCTCGGGTGGCCTCGCCGACGTGTATCGCCTCGCCGGCGCCGAGGCCGTCTCGCTCTCCACCATCCCGCTGTTCACCTTCGCCGGCTACCTCATGGCGAAGGCGAAGACCGCGCAGCGCCTCGTGCGCATGGCGGAGGCGCTCCTCGGCTGGATCCCCGGTGGTCTCGCGCTCGTCACGCTGTGGACGTGCGCGTTCTTCACGATCTTCACCGGCGCCTCGGGCGTCACCATCGTCGCGCTCGGCGGCCTGCTGCTGCCCGAGCTCGAGAAGTCGAACTACCCGAAGCGGTTCTCGCTCGAGCTCGTCACGGGCTCCGGCGCCATCGGCCTGCTCTTCCCACCGGCGCTTCCGCTCATCGTCTACGGCATCGTCTACGGCATCAACGCCGGACAGATCACCGACTCCGGCACGCAGACCTTCCAGATCGACCGCTTCTTCTACGCCGGCATCGTGCCGGGCCTGCTCGTGCTCGGGATCCTGTCGGTCTACTGCATCGCGATGGGCTGGCACGCGAAGGTCCCCCGCAAGAAGCTCGACCTCCGCGAGTTCGGCCGCGCGTTCTGGGAAGCGAAGTGGGAGCTGCCAATCCCGTTCGTGATCCTCGGGCTCCTCGGCTTCGGGCTCGCCGTCATCCCCGAGGTCGCCGCGCTCACCGCGCTCTACGTCTTCATCGTCGAGTCGTTCATCTACAAGGACGTCAACCTCAGGCGCGACCTCTTCAACCTCACGCGCGAATCGATGACGCTCGTCGGCGCGATCTTCATGAAGATCGCTGCCGCGACGATCCTCACCGCGTACTTCGTCGACGCCGGGATCCCCGAGCGCCTCTTCGACCTTCTGTCGGTGTACGTGCACACGCCGCGCGCGGTCCTGCTCGTGCTCAACGTCGTGCTGCTGCTCGTCGGCTGCCTGATGGACATCTTCTCGGCGATCGTCGTCGTGGTGCCGCTCATCGTGCCGGCGGCCGCGAAGTTCCACATCGACCCGTACCACCTCGGCGTGATCTTCCTGCTCAACCTCGAGATCGGGTACCTCCTGCCGCCCGCAGGCCTCAACCTCTTCATCGCCGCGTTCCGCTTCAACCGCCCCATCACGCAGCTCTATCGCGCGGTCATCCCGTTCATCCTGCTCATCGGGCTCGCGCTCGGGATCATCACCTACTTCCCGCAGCTCGTCGTCGTCCCCAAGGCAACCGGCCCCCAGATCAAGATGGCCGCACCAACAGAGTGATCCGAAGTTCACACGGTCACCGTGGTTGCGAGTTCACGGCGCGCTTTCAACAGAGCGTCCCCACACCGACAAAGTGAGCACGAGCCGTGCATCGCGGGGTGCGATGCGCACCTCGTCCGCTCTCGTGCTCCTGTCTCTCGTGTCCGGCTGCGTTTCGTACAGACTGGAAGCGCCGGCAGGTCGCCACATCGCAGCCGATGCGCTGCCACCAGCCGGGCTGGGGCAGATCTGTGTTTTGCGACCACACATCAGCGCTGGCGCCGTCACGTTCACGGTGCGCGACGACGGCGTGCTCGTCGGCGCCACGCGTGGGCCGAGCTACTTCTGCTACTACGCTGCACCGGGCGAGCACGTGATCGAGACGCGCTCCGACGGTAAAGAGGAGTCGACGATCAGCGTCGCGGCGGGGAGCAACTACTACCTGCAAGAGGACGTCGACAACGTGCTCGGCTACGTGAAGAGCCGCTCGAGCTGGGTCGCTCCGCAGGCGGTGCCCGCACTCCTCGAGGCGTGTGGCTATCGCGTCCTCACGGGCGTCCCTGGCAACGAGAAGCTCCCCGATGCGGAGCCGATGGCGCCAGCGAAGGGCTGACGCGGCATTCCTTCTTCTTCCGCTGCTGCCTCGTGGGCGGCGCACCACCTCGTCTTTGACGTAGGCGCTAGATCTTCCGCTCCGTCACGCTGCGGATCTGGCGATCGACGATCTCGACGCGCCAGTAGAACGGCCCCGGTGCGGCACCCGAGCGACACCCCAGCGTCGATGACGGCGCCGACACGAAGAGCGGCGCGTGGCTCGGGTGGTAACGATAGCCGAGGTGGCGGTGCCCGTTGAACACGCCTGCGAAGCGCTCCTGACAGAACCAGTCGTACATCTGCCGCGCGTTGCGGAGCCGCAGCCCGAGCTGTAGCGGCGCGATCCCGATGGCGCGCGTTGGCGGGTTCACCACGTGGTGATGCAGCATCGCGAGCTTGCAGGCGCCTTCGGGCAGCGCGGCGAGCTCGTCGCGGAGCTGCGTGAGCGCCGCGGGATCGATCGCGCCCGATGCCGACAGCGGTGTGCGCGCCGGCAAGCAGGAGTCGAGCCCACACATGACGATGCCGTCGGCAAGCTCGCGCACCCACGGCCACGTCGGCGGCAGACCGAGATCGGCTGCGAATCGTGAGAACGCCGCGCGCTTGTCGACTCGCTTTTTGCGCGCGTGCCCCGGCACCACGAGCCACGGCGAGTCGTAGATGTCGTGGTTGCCGGGGATCGCGAGCACGCGACCGCGCGCGACGAACGGTGCGAGCCCCGCGAGGACGAGATCGTAGCCGACGCCATCGTCGGTGACGTCGCCGGTGAGCACGATCCAATCCGGCTGCTCGACCCTCAGCCGATGGGCAAGCCGGCAGAACAGGAGGTTCGTGTTGCCGGGATCCTCGACGAGGAGCTGCTCCACCTCCAGCTGCGACGGCAGCCGCGCCGCGAGCCGCGAGTGCTCCGTGCGCGTGCGCTCGAGGGCCAGCATCGACAGCTGCGCGAGCATGTCGTCGTGCTCGCTGGGCTTGCAGCGACGGGTCGCGTGCACGATGCCGAAGTCGTCGACGAGCCGGATCGTGTGCGCCTGGTGCTCGATTCGCCAGCCGGCCGCGCGACCGAGCAGCTCCCACGGCTTGCCCTCCTTCGCGCGCGTGCCGTGCATCGCGCGCGTGCGCAGGCTCGTGACGTGCTCTCCGAAGCGCGACACGTGCAGATCCGAGATGTGCGCGAGGACGAGGCTCAACACCCGGAGATTACCTCAGGGCACCTCGTTCGCGAGGTCCGGCACGTGGCCCCGACCCGACGACGACCGAAGCCTGCAAAAGGATGCGCGCGGTCTTCTAAATCGAGCGAAGCCTGCTATCTTCACTGCGCGATGCAGGGCAGCGTCATCAGCGCAGTCATCAAGACCGCGCGCCCGAGACAGTGGGTCAAGAACCTGTTCGTCGCGGCGCCGCTGGTCTTCGCGCGGCACCTCGACGACCGCCACACGGCGCTCCGCGCGCTCGCAGCCTTCGCCATCTTCTGCGCGCTCTCGAGCGCCGTGTACTTCTGGAACGACGTCGTCGATATCCACAAGGACCGCGCGCATCCGACGAAGCGCAACCGGCCGATCCCGTCTGGTTTGCTCTCGATCCGCGCCGCGCAGACCATCGCGGGGACGCTCGCGGCCGGCGGCCTGGCACTCGCCACGCTGCTGTCGATGGGCTTCGGCGTGTGCGCGCTCGCGTACCTGCTCATCAACCTCGCATACTCGTGGAAGCTGAAGCACATCGTCTATGTCGACGTCTTCATCATCGCGACGGGCTTTTTGCTCCGCACCGGGGGGGGCGCGCTCGCCATCGACGTCGAGGCTTCGCCGTACCTGCTCGTGTGCACGGGCCTGCTCGCGCTGTTCCTCGGCTTCGGCAAGCGCCTGCACGAGCTCAAGCAGGCCGGTACGCGCGGCGCGGCCCAGCGAACGAGCCTGGCCGGCTACAATGCCAGCGCGCTCGAGGCCGCGATGTGGGTCACCGGCGCCTCGACGCTGCTGGCCTACGTGCTTTACACGCGCTCGCCGCACACGCTCGCGTTCTTCGGCACCGATCGCATGATCTGGACGGCACCCTTCGTCGCGTTCGGCCTCGTACGCTTCGTCCGTATTCTTCGCGATCGCGCGAACGGTGAGTCTCCGACGGAGGAGATGCTCCGCGACCCGCTGTTCATCGCCAACCTCGTGGGCTTCGCGATCGTCGCCGTGCTCGTGATCTACCGGCCCTGAGCCTGCGAGACGCAACTCCGCTGCGGCTCCGACGATAAGCACCAGTCGGAGGGTTCATGCGAAGAGTCGTCATCGCGCTGCTCGTGGCCTGTCACACTTTCTGGAACGCTCGCCCGTCTCGCGCGTGTTCGTTCGTCGACGAACCGAAGCTGCCCGTGCTGCTGCAACGCGCGATCGCGACCGCGGCGCTCGAGCCCGGGCGCACCGCGTCGATGCTCCGGCGCGCGCGCGGAGCTGCGGCGTTGCCGAGGGTGCAGGCGCTCGTCGGCAAGGGTCGCTACGACTACATTCGCAATGCCGACTCGCTCGCGCCCACGCTCGTGTCGAGCGACACGTGGCGCATCGAGCTCACCGCGACGTGGCAGCTCGACCATCTCGTGTTCCACCCGTCGGAGCCGCGCCTCGTCCAGGCGAGCGGTCGCGTGGCGGAGCGTCGCGCGCAGCTCGTCGAGCGCGTCGTTGACGTATGGACGCAGCGCCGAGCGCTCGACCGTCCGGGACCACTCGATGCGGCCGCCGCCGACCGCTGCGAGGCGTTGACCGCTACGCTCGACCTCATGACGGACGGTGCGCTCAGCGAGGGTCGAGCTGGGCCGGCAGGTACCATTTCTTTACCCACCCCGAAGGCTGCGACAAGATGACCAAAGAATGTCCGATCCGCAGCAGAGAGCCCATCCCCGCTATGCCATCGAGCTCGATGCGCAGCTCTTTCCGGTGGGTGGGGGCGCTCCTATAGCGGGTCGTACCCACGACATCTCGCGCGGCGGCTTCTGCCTCATGTGTCTCGACCTCGCCACGCTGATCCCGAACGGCACGGTCTGCGAGGTCCGCCTCTCGCTCGTGTTCTCCGAGACGGAGTTCTCCGAGCCGCTCGTGCTCACCGGCAGCGTCATGTGGTGCACGCGCCTCAAGCACGCCACGCAGGTCGGGGTGAAGTTCGAAGGCCTCGACGCCCGCATGAGCGGGTTCCTCGACCTCTTCATCGGCTTCCTCGAAGGCGGCGAAGAGGACACCGAAAAGACGTAACGTTCAGGCGTGGCGCTGGCCGATCGCGCGCGCGACGCGTAGGCCGTCGATCGCGGCCGACACGATGCCGCCCGCGTAGCCGGCGCCCTCGCCCGTCGGGTAAAGACCTTCGTGACTCGGTGAGGCCAGCGTCGAGTCGTCCCGGAGGATGCGCACGGGTGCGGAGCTGCGGGTCTCGACCCCGACGAGGTGTGCCTCGCCATCACCGAAGCCGGGGAGCATCTTGCCGAACTTGCGCAGGCCGAGCGCGAGCGCCTCGGCGACGAACGCGGGCAGGGACGCGCGCACGTCCCCGGGGATCACGCCGGGCCGATACGTCGAGCGCGTGATGGTGCGTGAGAGGATCGTCGAGGGTCGCTTCGCCCAGAAGTCCTCGAGCCGTTGGGCCGCGGCCACGTATCCGCCGCCCCCCGCTGCGAACGCACGACGCTCGAGCGCGCGCTGCAGCTCGATGCCCCCGAGCGGGCCATCGCCGAACTCGGTCCGCCAGTCGGCGGGCTCGATGTTCACGACCATCGCGGCGTTGGCGAGCGGTGAGTCGCGGCGCGAGAGGCTCATCCCGTTGGTGCACAGCAGCCCCTCCTCTGTCGACGATGGAACGACCCAGCCGCCGGGGCACATGCAGAAGCTGTAGACGCCGCGCTCGGCGCGGCCCGGCTGCACCTGCGTCGAGAGCTGGTAGAAAGACGCGGGCAGACCTTCGTGTCCTGCTGCGGCGCCATACTGGATGCGATCGATGAGCGGCTGCGGGTGCTCGATGCGCGCACCGATGGCGAAGCCCTTGGGCACGAGCGCGACCTTTTGCTGGTGCAGGGCGGCGTACAGCGGCCGCGCGGAGTGGCCCGGAGCGAGCACCACCGCGTCGGCCTGCACCTCTCGTCCCGACGCGCAGCGCACACCACGTATGCGCCCACCATCGGTGAGGAGCTGCACGACGGCGTCGTC
>JBDTCO010000019.1:0-39854 GCA_039923495.1 Polyangia bacterium | reverse complement strand
CAGACGCTGTCGGCCGCACGACACAAGGCTGCGCGCACCCTCGGCAAGCGCGCGCAGGAGGCGCTGGCCGAGCTGGCGATGACCGGTGCGCGCCTCGAGCCGCGCCTCACGTATGTCGCGCCGAAGGAGGGCGATCCCGCGTCGATGATCTTCGAGGTCGACGGGGGCAGGCGGCGCCTCGGACCGACGGGCTGGGACCGCTGCGAGTTCCTGCTCTCCGCCAACAAGGGCGAGGAGCCGCGTCCGCTGCACAAGATCGCGTCGGGCGGAGAGCTGTCGCGCATCATGCTGGCGTTCAAGAAGGTGCTCTCCAACGCCGACGAGGTCGCCACCTACGTGTTCGACGAGGTCGACGCGGGCATCGGCGGCGCCATCGCGGACGTCGTGGGCAAGCAGATCCGCACCGTCTCGATGCAGAAGCAGGTGCTGTGCATCACGCACCTCCCGCAGATCGCCGCGTATGCCGACCTGCAGTTCCGCGTGGAGAAGAGCGAGGTCGACGGCCGCGTCCGCACGCGCGTCGTCCGCCTCGACGCCGCCGGCCGCCGCGACGAGATTGCCCGCATGCTCTCCGGCAAGCTCACCGACAAGGCCAGGGCCCACGCGGACGAGATGCTCCGCTCGGCAAAGAAGAAGAAGAGCGCGTAGTCGACGCCTCGCTGTAGATCCGATCCGTCGAAAATGTCGAGCGCGCAAACAAATTGCCGCCGTAAATTGGCGACGCCTGATCTGCGGTGATATCGAAGAGATACACCCACATGCCTCGTCCATCACGTCGCGCTCGCCAAGCTGCGCGTTCCGGCACACTCCGACTCGTCCTCGTGTTCGCGATGCTCGTCAGCGTGAACATCTACATCTTCTTTTTGCGGGGCGGGACCTCCATCGGCGCGCTGGTGCGCTCGACGAGGATCAAGCCGAGCACGCAGGCACCGGGTACGCCGGTCACCGCGAAGAAACCGACGACGCCGAAGGTGCTGCTGGTCGAGGATCCGGCCGGCGGTGACACGGACGAGGTCGTCCTGGCCGATGGGCAGACGATCGCGCAGGCGCTGTCGCCGCTCGTCGGCAAGCGGCACGCCGCAACGCTCGAGAACGAGCTCGCCGATGAGCTGGACCTCGCTGCCGTGCGCGCCGGGCAGGTGCTCACGCTGGTGAACGACGCCGACGATCGCCTCGTCGCGCTGGAGTTCCGTACCTCGCAGCAGCTCGCGTATCGCCTCGACCTCGGCGCTCGCAAGACCACGGTCTCGCACATCGAGGGCAAGTCCGACGTCCGGGTCGCGCAGTTGCTGCTGCCGGCGGGCCCCGCGCTGTGGGAGGGGCTGCGTCGTCAGGGTGAGTCGGCCGCGCTCGGCGAGCGCCTCGCGGATCTGTTCGGCGGCGACGACTGGCTGCCGGCCGCGCTGACGAGCGAGCGCCTCCGCGTCGTCGTCGAGAAGCGCATGGTCGCGGGTCGCTTCCAGCGGTATGGCCGCATCCTGGGTGCCGACTGGGTCTCGCACTCGGGCCTGCGCCGCGCCTTTGCCTGGAACGGCGCGTACTACACCGACCGCAGCGAGTCGGCGCATCACCGCTACGTCGTGTCGCCGCTCCGTCCGATGAAGGCGCAAACGTCTCACCACGTGCTCCGCGAGAAGTCGGATGCGCGCTACACGGTCGACTGGACCGCGCCACGGGACAGCGTCGTGCGCGCCGTCGCCGAGGGCACCGTGACCGGCCTCACACGCGGTCCGGCAGGCACCACGCTCACCCTCGAGGTCGCGAGCGGCGAGCACGTGATCTACTCGCGGCTCGCGCGGCCGTCGCGCCTCGTCACCCTCGGCAGCGCTGTCGAGCAGGGACATGCGCTCGGCCGCACCGACCAGGGCGTCACCCTCACCTACGAGGGCGCAGCAGCCCCGATCGCGCGCGCGTGGGAGGAGGCCCGTATCCCGTCGCCACGCCTCCCCGCGCTGCCAGCCACCGAGCGCCCGCGCTTCGGGGAGAGCATCGCCCCGGTGCTCGAGCGCTTGCGGGAGATTGCAGTGCGCGCGTCCGATCCGCTGGCTTCGCGCGCGCTCGGTGCTATCCCATAAGAGATAGCTCGACGCGACGGGAACAAAGAAGCACCCAGGCGCGTATCTTCAGACGACGTTCGAGCGTATCGTGAGAGCTGTCTCGAACTGGCAAGGCTGGAGGCTGGAGCATGTTGCGCGTCATCGTCGGGCTCATCAAAGGGGCAGTGGTCGGCGGCGGAGTCGCCTACGCGCTCTTGCGACTCGGCCTCGGAGCTCCGTCCACTCTCTTCGCGTACCTCGCCTGTGCGCTCGTCGGAGCGCTCGTGGGAGTGGTCGCGGGTCGCGCGCCATGGAAGGCCGAGACCATCTGGACCCCCGTGCTGAAGATGGTCGTCGGCGCCGGTATCGGCGCGGGCCTCGCGGCGCTCGGACTGCACTTTTTGCCTGATCGTAGCTTCACCGTCAGCTCGCTCGGCGCCGTGTCGCTCGCGTCGGCACCGATGCTCAGCCTCGGGGTCGGCATCATCTACGGGATGTTCGTCGAGCTCGACGACGGTGGCGACAAGGCCGAGCCCGCGGTCAAGAAGGCCAAGCGCGCCTGAGGCGGCTCTCTCTGTCCTTGGCGGTGCTCCTTTGCGCTGTCGGTGCAGCTCACGCGACGGGGCGCTGCGACTCGAGCCCTCCGGACGCCGACTGGTTCTACCTCGGTGCGCCCAGAGCGCCGTATCAGCGTGAAGCCCAGCTCACGCTCGACGCCATCACGCGAGCCTTCGACCCGGAGCTGTTCGGCCAGGAGCCGCGCTGTCTGCGCATCACCGTGCTCGGCAAAGACGCGCTCGACGCGCGGTCGCTGAAGATCAACCGCCACGAGCGCAATCGCAGCGGCATGGTCGGGTTCCACAGCCCGACGCTCGGCGCCGACAACACCGTCTTCGTGACGCCCAACGGACAGATCCCCCTCGAGGTCGTCATGACGCACGAGGTGCTCCACGCGCTGTCGCATCGCTTCTCGAAGGAGGCGAGCCGGAGACGCCTCGTGAACCTCGTCGAGGGCTCCACTGATTACCTCGCGCGTGAGCTCGCGGTCCTCATGATGGGCAAGCACCGGGACAGCCTGCACAGCGCCTATGACGGCTACGTGCGCTTTTTCCAGGAGCTGATGAAGCGCCTTGGCGACGAGGGCCCGCGGCTGCTCGCCGACTGCTATCTGCGTGACGGCTACCTCGCGTTCGAGACCGCCGTCGATCGCACGCTCGGGGTGAGCCTCGGACGTGCAGCGCAGCGCCTCGAGCACGACGATCTACGAGGCGCGTTGCTGGAGCTCGATACGTCCGATCGGTAGCAGCGATTATCGGCGGGACGCCTCGCCTCACGGCATCGCGGAAGGCAGGCCGGTCACGGACTTCTTCGCGCGCCTACGACGAGCCGTCGCGCCCGTGCGGTACACCGTGCCGCGCATCCAGTCCCACAGCGGGAGCGTCACGTTCATGTTCCAGCGCTGCATGAGCTTGTGATCGTGGTGCAGCGCGTGGTGTTGCCGGAGCCAGCGCACCGACGGGCGGCGGCCGATGAAGCTGTCGGCCGGCAGGTGATACGCGAGGTGCAGCCACTCGTATGCGAGGACGTAGCCCATCGACGTGGCGAGGAAGAGCAGCGCGACGTTGCGTAGTCCGAACGAGAGCGCCACCGCGAGGAGCGGCAGCTGTAGCGAGAGGATCGCGACGATGCCGAACGACGGCAGGAGCACGTTGCGGAGCTCGCGCCAGTCGGTGATCGCCATGTCATCGGACGAGAACAGCTTGTGGTGGACCGGCGTGTGACGCTCGAACAGGATGGGCAGGATACGCGTGCGCTTGTGCAGGACGTCGCGGTGCGCGTGCCACTCGATCGCGTTCGAGAGTACGAGCGTGAACGGGATGGTCAGAAGCTCGAGCGTGCGCAGCCCGCGGAGGTAGTGCAGACACGCCGCGATGGTCGCGAGCCCGACGAGGCTCGGGAACACGAAGTGTGCGAGCGGGCTGTACCAGCCCGGCATCTCCGTGAGCACCTGCTGCCGGAGCGCGTGGCGCGCCGCAGGCCCCCACTCGACCCCTCCGGTGGTCGACTGTCCTACATCGTCCTGGGTACTTGCATGGATTGGTTCGACCAGCATACCAATATAATTACATCCGACTGACGGACCTGCAAGGGTGTTTTTTGTTGGGGTGCGCTACCTACGCGAGCGCGTGAAATCAGCGGAGTAATCGACGCGGACGAGGCAGAGCCCGTGCGCAGGCGCGGTGATGCCGGCGCGCTTGCGATCGAGCGCATCGCGAATGGCGACGATGTGCCCGGGAGGGAAGCGGCCTTCGCCGGCGTACACGAGCGTGCCCGAGAGGATGCGCACCATGTTCTTGAGGAACGCGTCGCCCTCGACCTCGATGGTGACGACGTTGCCGTCGCGCCGCACGTCGACGCGGTGGAGCGTGCGCACCGTGGTCTGACGCTCGCAGTCGGCGGCACGGAACGCGGCGAAGTCGTGGCGCCCGACGAGGAGCGTGGCGGACGCCTGCATCGCGTGCTCGTCGAGCGGCTTCTTGCAGTGCCACGCGAAGCGATCCCGCAGCGACGAGCGGCCGAGGTCGTTCCAGATGGTGTAGCGGTACAGCTTGCCGTCGGCGGAGAAGCGCGCGTCGAACTGCTCGGGCACCTCGTCGATGCAGCGGACGCAGATGGTGCGCGGCAGGTGCGTGTTGACGCCGAGGCGGAAGCCGCGGAGCGAGATGTCGCGCTCGGTGTCGAAGTGCGCGACCTGTCCACTCGCGTGCACGCCCGCATCGGTGCGACCGGCCCCGCGCACCGTGTTGCCCTCGTGGGTCAGCGCGTCGATGGCGCGCTCGAGCTCGGCCTGGATCGACGTCCCGTTGTCCTGTCGCTGCCAGCCGTGGAAGTCGGTGCCGTCGTACTCGACGACGAGGCGGATGCGACGCACGTGAAGCTAGAACTCGAAGCCGATGCCCGCGTTGAGCGTGGTGTCGGAGAGGTCGAGCTTGTTCTTCGCGCCGAAGCCGTTGATGTTCGCGTAGGCGAGCTCGCAGAAGAGGTAGGTGTGGTTGATGCCGAGCTCGTGGTCCATCGTGCGAGCGGCGGCGCGTTCGATGAAGTCGAGCTGCAGCGCGATGCCGGGGTTGAGCACGATACCGAAGCTGCCGCCGTAGCCGGACGTCTGCAGCGGGGTCGGGTTGGCGGCCGTGGGACGCGGGAACTTCGCCGTCGAGGTCAGGCCGCCGCCATCGTTGATCCACCACACGTAGTAGCCGATGCCGACCTTCGCGTAGGGCACGAGCGGGATGTGGTAGCGGTTCGCGAGGACGTCGAGCCGGTACACCAGCATGGCCGAAAGCGGGACGATGTTGAGCCCCGTCTGATCGCCCGAACGCGTGCAGTTTGGCACCTGGCATGCGACGGTGTCGCCGCCCGCATTCGTCCCGTAGACGAAGCTGTGCGTCGTGCGGCGGTAGAAGCCCGTGGTGATCGCGATGCCGAAGTTGCCGTAGGCGCGGCGCAGGAACTGATAGTCGAACTCGACCGTGGTGAGCAGCCGGCGAGGTGGCTGCTTGCCCTCGTTCTGCCCGCTGCCCTGCGGCTCGAAGAGATCGGAGAACGGCGTCTGCCCGTTGAGCCCCTTTGATCTGTCGATGTGCGGCGTGTAGGGCGTGAACTTGATCTCGACCGCGAAGTGCTGCGGCGACTCGTACGACATGCGCGGCCTCGGCCCGAAGTCGGGCGTGCCGCCGAGCTGCTCCTGCGGGACGGGCTTCATGTCGTCGGCAGCGGCGAGGCGCGGCGACGCGGACGTGACGAGCGCGAGGAAAAGGATGAGGCGCTTCACGCGGTGACCTCGACGAACGGAGCGGAGCGACGACGGAGCCGACGGCGCAGGCGCACGGCGGCGAACGGGAGGGCGACGACGAGGAACAAGGCGAGCACGAGCGAGTGGAGCGCGAGCGCAAGCGAAGCGAGCACGACGAGCGGCCAGAGGAGTCCGCGCGCGACGAGGCGACGACCGTCGCTGCGCGCGATCCAGGCGGCGAGTGGCGGGCTGTGGCGGTAGTAGCCGCGCACGAACGCGCGACCGAACGCACTTGCGGCCAGTACGTTGTCGCGGAACTCGCGGAGCAGCCGGACCTGCGGGTG
This sequence comes from Polyangia bacterium, assembly GCA_039923495.1. Taxonomy (GTDB): domain Bacteria; phylum Myxococcota_A; class Polyangia; order Palsa-1104; family Palsa-1104; genus JBDTCO01. The sequence goes on along the minus strand of JBDTCO010000019.1, from coordinate 33,681 downwards.
GTCGTAGTTGCCGTACGCGGCCGTGGCGACGAAGCAGAAGCCGTGCGCCTTGCTGCCGGCCTGCTGGAGCGCGCCGTACAGGTCCTCGGCGGGCTGAGGCTGCGCGGTGAGCACATCCGAGGGTGTCGGGTTGCCGTAGTCATCGATGGAGACGATGACGAAGTGATAGATCTGGTTGTTGACGAGCCCGTCGATGCGGTTGGTCTGCGTGGTGCCGGTGGGCTGCGTACCTGCCGTGCAGACGTACTTCGGGTCGAGCGTGGCGAGGTACGGGTAGCCGGCCAGGCTCTCGAACACCGACGGTCGGATCGTCGTATCGAGCGGGTCGAGCACCGTCATGTCGGGGTTCGCGCCGGCATCGACGCCCGCGTCCGCGACGCCGCCATCGGTGACCGCCGGAAATGCGCCCGACGGCACGCCAGCCGAGAGCGTTCCCGCGTCGTCCGTGGTCGTGGTGCCGCCATCCCCCGTCGAGCTACCGATGTTGCTCGCGCCGAAGATGTTCTGGCGGCGCTCGATGCCGCTCGCGAGGCACGTGGAATAGTAGGCCTGCTGCGGGTTCGGCTTGACGGGGTTGCCGGCGTCGTCGGAGCACAGGATCTGGAAGTACGTGGCCTGGCGCAGCGTCGGCGTGTTGGAGATGGTGGGGACATCGAAGGTCACGTTGACGGCGCTGTCACCGCTGGTCGCCCGCGGGCTCACCGGCTTGGAGGCGCCGGTGGAGCGCTCGGAGATGGGGACGGTGCAGGTGGCGTCGGGCATCTGCTGCGTCAAGCCCTCGAAGATCCAGATCTGGTTCGTCCCGTCGGTGTCGCAGCTGCCCGTCGCGGGGGAGAAGAGCTCGCGCGCCGGCACCCACAGGTCGTAGAAGACGGAGTTGCCGATGTTGCCGGAGCCGGCGTTGAAGCTCGAGGGCGTGAGGTTCATCGGCTGGAACTGTCGGCAGCTCACCGCGCTCTTGTTGATGCGCGTCAGGTAATCGTCGCAACCCGTCCCGACCCAGGCCGTGACGTTGGTGATGGCGCCCGAGGAGAGGCCGCTCGACACCTGGAGGCGCATGTAGATGGCGTCGAGCGAGTCCTCCTGCGGGGCGCACTGGCACTCCGCCTTGCCGAAGACCCTGGCCGCGTAGCTGGCGCTGATGCTCGTGCGGGAGGAGCTGTCCTTCGCCTTGTCCGCCGCGGTGCGCGCCGCGAACGAGATCGTGGCGGTGAGACCGCCGGTGCAGGAGCCCGGCGCGGCCGTCGTCGTGGGTGTCGTGCTCGCCTGCGCGAACGCGACTGCGGGCAGCAGCACGAGCGCGACGAGGACATAGGAGCGGAGCATCGGGCTGTCGGGATGCAATGGAGGTGCCTTGGCGGAAGTAGTGGATTCGTGGGGGGCGGGCGGCGGTGCTCCGCCTTTGGGTCACCGGCGGTGGCTGACCGGTTGCCAAGTTGTCAACGGAGCATAGCCGGGCGGGAGGCGGCTGTGCGAGCGACCTTCGGCGGCCGCACCACTTTTTGGACGAGCGAGAAGAGCTCCTGGCGGTCGACCGCCTCGTCTCCATCGCGGGCCGCGTAGCAGCGCTCGACCAGCCGCGCGAAGGCGTCGGCGCCAGGATCGCTTTGAGCCGTGGCCCTTCGGGCAAGCTCGCGCGCGGTCTCGCCGAGCCCGCGGGCAAGGCCACGCTTCTCGAGGGCTGCGTAGGCCTTCGCGAGGTGGACGTCACCGACCTTCGCCGCGCTGCCCGTCCAGCGGCCGCGCCTCAACGTCACGACGAGCAGGATGAGGAGGGCGAGCACGATGCCGGGCCGCACGGTGCGTCGCAGCCGATCGAGCGTGCCCGAGCCCTTGCCGCCACCACTCAGCTCCGACAGGACGCGACCCGTCGAGCGCGCGAGGTCGACCTGCTTGCCGAGGTCGTACTCGATGACGTACTTGAACCACGCGAGCTGCACCGTATCCATGAGCAGCCGCATGCGCATGACGATGCGACTCTCCTCGTCGGCAGGGGCGCCTCCGGGTGTGGGATCGAAGGTGACCCAGCCGGCATCGCCTACCCACACCTCGACCCACGCGTGCGCATCGCGCTGCCTGACCGCCAGGTACTTGCCGTACTGGTTCCACTCGCCCCCGTAGAAGCCACTGACCATACGCGTCGGGATGCCGACGGAACGAAGCAGCAACGCCATTGCCGAGGCGAAGTACTCGCAGTGGCCGGCCTTCTGCACGAACAGGAAGTCCTCGATGGGGTCGTAGCGCTCGTCGCGCTTGAGGTCGAGCGTGTAGCGCAGCCGCGTGCGCAGGTACTCCTCGACGGCGTGCGCCTTGGCCCAGCGCGTCTTGTGGCCGGCGACGAGCGCCTTCGCCAGATCGGTGACGCGCGTGGCGAGCTTCGGGACCGCGAGGTAGGTGCGTAGCTCGGGGCCGGGCTCCACGTCGGTGTACGCGACGTCGGTGAGGAGGCGACCGATGTCCGTGCGACCGAGCCTCGAGTACGCCGTGTAGCGCATCGCGCTCTTGCGCTCGGTGTAGGCGACGCGGCCCGTCGTGACGTCGACGTGACCCTCGACGGCGTAGACCTCGCCGCCGCGGCGCCCCTCGATGTCGAGGTTGGTGCCGGGGTGACCGGGCGGCAGCTCGTAGGCGACGGGATCGGACGCGGCGAACAGCACCGACGTGTCGAGCGGATCGAGGTAGATGCGCTGCTCGAGCGCGCTGCCGAGGATGCGCTGGCGGACCTCGGCGCTGAGCTTCTGCGTCGGCGGATCGACGAACGCGAGCCGTCCGCGGCGCACGAGCTTCGTGGGCTCGATGCGCGCGGTGCGCGTCCAGTGACCACCCTGGTAGTGATCGAACGCGACGCCGCGGAGGTGCAGCGGCTCCGTTGGTGGACCCGCCGGGAGCTCGACGCGCAGCACGACCTGCGGGTTGTCCTGTACCTGCCCGTACTCGCCGAGCTCGACGCGATCCGTGAAGCCCACGGTGGGCTGGGCCTTGCGACCGTGCGCCGCGAAGAAGCCGAACCCGAAGCGCGGGATCAAGAAGAAGGCGATGCACGCCATGATGGAGACGCCGAGCGAGACGAGCGCGGTGCCGGCGAGGAACGATCCACCGATGATGCGGCGCGAGTTGAGGATGCGCTCGATGGCGACGCGCTCCGACAGCGCGTCCTCCGAGTGCTTGAGCAGGTAGTTGTCCTCCATCTCGCGACGGAGGTGGAACAGCGTGAGCGTCCAGGTCGTGAACACGACGTAGAAGAGGAAGCACAGCGCGTACGTCAGGTCGGACGACAGCGCCGCGCCAGCGACGAGCATCAGGAACGACAGCACGTACGCGTGCTGGTAGTCGCGCGACTTCGTACGATTCATCAGCTTGTTGACGAGCAGGAAGCAGATGAGCTCGACGCCCGCGGGCAGCAGGTCGCCGCGCACCGCGTTGACGACGCAGGTGCCGAACACGATCACCGTGAGCACGTTCCACACGAGGGTCCAGCGCGAGAGCGCCTTGCCGTCGAAGCGGCTGGGCTCGACGAACCACGAGCCCATGCCCATGACCACGACGGCCCCCACGAGCAACGGCTCGAGCTCGCGCGACAGCGCCAGCGCGAGGAACGCGACACCGCACATCAGGTACGACACGGTCTTGTGGACGGCGGAGAAGCGCACCTACGCCTTTTGACCCGGCACGATGTAGTGCGGAGCGATGCCGCCGTCGGGCTCACCCGACCACGGCCGCGTCTCGTCGAGCACCGGCAGGAGCGCGAGCAGCTCGAGGAAGCGAGCCTGGGTGTCGCGCCCCTGCGCCCAGGAAACCTGGCCGGCGCGCGTCACGAGCCGGACGACCCAGCCACGCTCGAGGTAGTCGACGACGAGCGACGCGCACAGGCTGATGGCGTCCTCGACCAGCAGCGCGCCCGCGTCGTCCCGCGTTGGCCGCACGTGCTCGAGGAACAGCGCGACGCGACGCGAGGCCTCGTCGTCGTGCTCGCGCACCATGCGACGGCCGCGACGCGCGCTCGAGCGCCAGTGGATGTCGCGCGGGTCGTCGCCCTGACGAAACTCGCGCAGGCCGTGGAACTCGCCGCGACGACCGCGCGGCAGCGGCGCCTCGTCGCCCGAGTACACGGCGCGCTGCTCGGGCGGTGGCGGCACGGGACGCAGCGCGGGATACACGATGACCTGTGTCGCGGAGTCGATGATCCTCGACTTGCGAAACAGCGAGAACGGGAACTTGGTGGAGAGCCGGAAGCCCGAGAACGTGTAGCGCCCCCGACGTGGCAGCGTGTAGCGATACGATGTGCTCTGCGTGCGCTTCTGAGGCACCTTGAGGAAGTAACACTTCTTTTCGAGCGGCTCGCCGTCGACGAGATCCTCCACCTCGACGCTGAACGACGCGAAGCGCTGCTTCTGGTTGGAGAGGCCGATGCCCATGAGGAAGGGACGCTCGGCCCACAGCGAATCCGGCGGCATGCGCGCGACGGACAGCTCGCGCAGCGACATCTCGGACAGCAGCCCCGACGCGATGATGAGCGACAGCATCATGCCGAGCAGGAGGTAGAGCAGGTTGTTGCCGGTGTTGATGGCCGCGAAGCCGACCCCGATCGTGATGCCGACGAAGTACTTGCCCTCGCGGGTGAACTCGAGCCGTCTCGGCGGGCGCATCCAGCGACGGAGCCGCGCCTTCACGGCCGCCTTGAAGAGAGGGACGAGCGGGCGCGGTGCCGCCTCGGCGGCCGTGGTCACGCGGGAACGGGGACGCGCTCGAGCAGCTCGGTTACCACCCGCTCGGACTCGTCGCGCTGACGCACGAGCGCGTCGTTGCCGGAGAGCAACACGCGATGGGAGAGCGCGGGCACGGCCGTCTCCTTGAAGTCGTCGGGGATGCAGAACATGCGGCCCTCGCACAGCGCGCGAGCGCGCGCGACACGAAACCACGCCTGGAAGCCGCGCGGCGACACACCGAGGCGCAGGAACGGCGAGCGCCGGGTCTCGCCCACGACGGCCTGGGCGTAGTCGAGCAGCGACTCGTCGACCTTCACCTGCGTCGCGGCCTCCTGGATCGAGGCGAGCTCAGCGAGCGTGATGAGCGGCGAGAGCGCGTCCACCGGGTCGTCGGCCGTCGCTCCGCGCACGACGATGCGCTCATCGGCATCCGACGGATAGCCGAGGCGCATGCGCACGAGGAATCGATCCATCTGCGACTCGGGCAGCGGGTACGTTCCGAAGTGCTCGAGCGGGTTCTGCGTGGCGATGACGAGGAACGGCTGCGGGATGGGGTGCGTCGTGTTCTCGATGGAGACGCGGCCCTCGCTCATCGCCTCGAGGAGCGACGACTGCGTGCGCGGCGTGGTGCGGTTGATCTCGTCGGCCAGGACCACGTGCGCGAAGATCGGCCCGGGGTGGAACGTGAACGAGTGCGTGTCGTCGTTGTAGATGTTCACGCCGAGGATGTCCGACGGCAGAAGGTCGGACGTGAACTGGATGCGTCGGAACGTGCCGCCCACCACCTTCGCGAGCGCGCGCGCCAGCGTGGTCTTGCCAACGCCGGGCACGTCTTCGATGAGCAGGTGACCGCGCGCGGCGAGGACGGCGAGCGCGAGGCGGATCTGCGCCTCCTTGCCGCGAATGATGGACGAAACCGCCGCCTCGAGCTTGCCGAGCAGCGGCCGCACATCACGGAGCTGCAGCTCACCAGCGGAGGCTGGGGCCGGGTCGGCAGGTCGAACGAGCGCAGTCATGGGCTCCGTCATTGTAGCCGTGCGATACAGGACGTACCACCCGTCACTTCGGCGAGGGGAGCAGGTGCGAGCTATCCTCGAGGATGCTCGGCGGGCCGACGGGGATGACGAGGAGCGGCAGCTCGCCGCTCGAGGTGCGGGCGGAGCGCAGCACCATGCCGATGGGCGTGTCGCGCGACAGACGTGAGCCGATGGAGCCGTCGACGCGGCGATCCTTGCAGCCGACGATGTCCACGAGGTCGCCGTCGCGCACGCCGTAGGTGACGTCGCGCGTGAGCGAAGGCTCGTCGGCGAGCATGCGCGAGCCTTCGACGCTGACATGCACGCCATCGACGCCGGGGACGTCGAGCGTGAAGTCGACTGCGCGATCGACTGTGGAGCCGCCGCGAGCGACGAGCTCGCGGAACGGACCGAGCCTGAGCACCCCGGGCCGTGCTCGAGTGACGGCGCGAAGCACGAGCCAGCCCGGCGCGCCATCGACACAGCGGTGCTCGATCGCGCGCGCGACGCCGCGGACGCGCACCAGCTCGCCATCCGCCGTGTCGACGAGCGTGTGCAGCTCGTTGATCGCAGCCGCGCCCGCCGCGAGCCGCTCGCGCATCCGGCGCGACAGGTGACGATCGACGGCGGTCATCAGCCAGCCGCCCGTCGCGATCACGCTGATCAGGATCCCCCCGGCGAGCATGGGCTGATGGAGGAGCTGGGCGAGCGCGTTCACGCCCACCGCTGCACCGAAGATCGTCGTTCCCGCCACGATGCGCGAGGCCACGATCCGGCGCCGCAGCGATGCGGGTACCCAGCTCAGATCCTCGCGGCCGCGGCGCGTCGTGACGAGCGCGTCGGTCACCTACGGCGCGAACCGAATGCGTCCGGCGCGGGGTCCTTTGGGGTTCGCGCTGTACTCGCGCTTGGCGCTCGCGAGCACGTCGGCGATCTTGTAGGCCAGATCGACGGTCTGGTTCACGCGCCACAGCTCCATGAGGTCGCGGTAGTGCGGCGACGTCGGGTCGAAGACCTGGCCGCCCGGCATCACGTTGCGCGCGACGGGGCCATCGGGCGTGAGCTCGGCGACGAAGCGGATCGCCGGGCCGTGCGCGTACGAGAAGATGCTCGTCGACAGCCCGTGCGGACCCACGTCGACGGTGCCGTCGTCCCCGTGGCGCGGGAAGCCGCTCGGGAAGGCGGGATCCGTCGCCGGCGGGATCGCCAGCGCCGCGATCGGCACCAGCGTGTCGAGCGTGATCGTGTGGATCGTGCCCCAGCGCCACGCCGTGATGTCGGGGCCGAGCTGCTTCGGACTGGCGAGCGTGATCAACGCATCCACGAGCGCTCTCGCGGCCGTCGTGCGACGCGTCTCGATAGCCGTGGTGGTCAGATCGTCGAAGAGGATCGAGTCGCCGTTCGACTGCTTGCCCGTGACCATCAGCTCGGGGTGCGCGCACATGCGCGTCAGCACCTTGCGCATCGTCGAGTCGTCGAGCTGATCGAGCGCGAGCCCCATCGCGCTCAACTCGTCGTCGAGCGAGCGGTGCGCGAGCTGCGCCGTGAACGCGGCCACGATCGCGGTCGCCTGCGAGTCGGCGATCTGCACGGCCGTCGGCGTGTCGTCGAGGCCTGCCACCTGCGCGGAGACTCCCGACGGGGTGTCGAACGTCCAGGCGGCCACACGGTCGTGCGCGGGCGTGATGAGCTGCTGGATAGCCGGCGCCGCGGCCGCGACGATCGCGGTCAGCTCGGGGTGTGTTCCCGGCGTCGCGAGCTCTTCCGACAGCGCTTGCGCGGCATCGATCAGCGTCGGGGCGAACAGCGGGCCGTACTCCGTCACCGCGTCCGCCTGGATGCTCTGCAGATCGTCGAGAGTGAGCTTGTCCTTTGCCTGGATGCGCTTCGTGATGCGACCGACGCGCGTGCCCGGGTCGAAGTCCACGCCGATGTAGAGCGGGATCCCGTCGATGACCGGGGCGTTCTTCAAAGGGTCGCCCGAGTCCGTGACGCCGATGGGATCCGCGTTCGCGGTGGCGAGGAATGCCGTGGCCGGATCGTACGCATGCGGGACATAGCGCGCGTCGAGGTCGGCGCCCCAGTCGGCGCTGCCGTCCCCTGCGACGACCTTCCACGGGATGACGCCGGCCGGACGACGCGGCACGCGGCACGTCTGCGTCCAGCCGATGTGCTTCTGATCGTCGGCGATGACCCAGTTCTGACCGCCGGCCTTGAAGTCACGGTCGAGCGCTGCAACGGCCTCCTGCATCGTCGTCGCGCGATCGAGGTTGACGAGCGCGCGCACCTCCTGCGTCGGTTCGTGGCCGGTCCAGCGCACGGACATCTCGGTGCCACCAACGTGCAGCGCGTCGACCGCGACGTCGTTCGTGTCGGCGCCCGTGATGCGCGGCGTGATCGGGCCGTGGTTCGGGACGTCGTAGAACGTGAACGTCACCGACTTCGACACGTTGCCCGCGAAGCCGATCTGAAACACCTCCTGCCGAGGCACGAGCTTCACCTCGCCGGCCTTCGTTTGCACGCACGGCACGTCGCCACCAGCGCTGCACTTGATGACGTTCTCCGAGTACGTGTCGGTGACGTCGAGGTTGTTGACCGTCGAGCCCCACGCGATGTGCTGGTTCATGCCGAGGATGACGCCGGGGACGCCGGGGAACTGCACGCCCATCACGTCGAGCGGCGCGGTGGGATCGCTGACGACGAGATGGTTCAGGTAGAAGATGGCCGGGTTGGAGAGCTGGAGGTGCGTGTCGTTGGCGACGAGCGCGTTGCCCGTGGCCGACTTCGCGGCACCGATGACGAAGTTGTTCGAACCCTTGTCGGGCTGCGTGACGCGCTGACGGCCGAGGTCGCGCATCGCCATGAACTCCTCGCGGAGCTGCGTCATCGACGGGCCTCGTGCCTTTGGATGCTTCGAGCGACGCGCGGTGGACGTGTCGCCGTTCAACCCCGTCCAGCCGCTCGGCAGCGTGTACGTCGGATCGACGGGGGCGAGCATCTCCAGATCCTCGGCGATGCGCGCGCGGGCCGCATCGCCGCTCAGCGCATGCGCGGACGAGTCGACGAGCGAGCGCAGGACGTCGGACGCACCGTCGAACGATAGCTCGAAGCTGAGCACGCGACCCATCACGAGCGTGTCCACCTCCGACCAGGCCGCGATCGGCGCCGAGCCGTACAGCGCCGCGTACGCGTCGGGCAACGTGGCCACGCCGGACTTGAGCTGCGCGAGGTACGCGTTCACGCCCGCCGCGAACATGCCGAGCGTCTTCACGAGCGCCTGGTCGGTGGGATCGGTCGACGCCTGCAGCTGCGCGAACGCGGCCGCCGACGTGGACCTCAGGTGGTGCGTCCGCATCTGGATGTCGGTGACGAGCACCGCCGATGACAGCGTGCCGACGACCTCGGAGAGCGTGCCCGAGCCGAGGCGACGCGTCAGGTCCATCTGCGCGATGCGGTCCTGGGCCATCGTGTAGCCCTGCGCGTAGGCGACATCGGCGAACGTGCGTCCGTAGATGTGCGGGATGCCGGCATCGTCACGGATGACGTCGACGGAGGCGGACAGCCCCGTCGCGCGGAGCGTGGTGGTGAGCGGGATGGCCTCGACGGGGCCGCGCGTGGTGCGCTCGCAGCCGACGAGCGTGAAGAGGAGGATGGGTAGGAGTCCGGGGCGCATGGATCCGGAGCCTACGATCGAGTGGGCTCGACTTCTATCCCCGACCGCGCTCCGCGGCAGCGACGTTGGCCGCCGAGCGGTTTCCGCTGCCGCGTGGCAGGATGATGCGCACGCCGGGGCGTTGACCGCCGTACGCCTCCATCACGCCGCCGTGGGCCTCGACGATGCGACGCGCGAGCGGCAGCGCGAGGTGGAGGCCGGGGACGCCTTCGACCTTGCGGAACGGCTGGAAGAGCTGCGCCTCCTCCTCGATGCTGGTGCGCCCGTCGCACCACACCTCGACGACGAGCGCGCGACCCATCGGACGATCGCGGTCGGAGAGCTCGATGCGGATCCGCGCGCCGTGCGCGACCTCGATCGCCCAGTCGAGCGCGTGCGTGAGGGCCTGCTGCATGCGCAGCGCATCGACGTGCGCGGGCGCCATGCCGGGTTGTAGAACGATCTCGAGCAGCTCGCCGATGCGCTCCGAGCGTCCACGCAGCGCCTCCTTGCGCGCCTGCGTGACCAGCGTGGTCGGTGGTACGGGCTTGCGATCCAGATCGAGGTGTCCGCTCTCGGCGCGCGCCGTCTCGAGGATCTCGGAGAGCAACCTCAGCAGGTGCGAGCCCGCCCCGTGGATGTCATCGAGGAGAGCGCGCTGAGCCGTCGTGATGGGACCCTCTAGGCCGCGCGTGAGCAGCTCCGAGAAGCCGAGGATGGAGTTGAGAGGCGAGCGCAGATCGTGGCTCATGTTCGCGAGGAACATGGACTTGAGACGGCGCGACTCGTCGGCCTGCTCGACGGCGAGGTACTTCTCGAGCTGCAGGCGGGGGAGGCGCTCGAGTAGCCGGTTGAGCGCGAGCGCGACGCGGCGGATCTCGGTGGAGGTCATCGTGGGTGCCGCAGGCGGCTCGCGATCGTCCGCGAGCGCCTCGACCTGCGATGTCACGGCGCCGATGTCGCGAGCCAGCGCGCGCCGAAGCGACAGCGCGACCAGCGCCACAAGCGACTCGAGCAGGAGCACGAGGATGAGCAGCGGCGCCCACGACGCTGCCATCGGCTGTGGCACGACGAGGATCGCGCCGCCGCTCAGCGCACCCGATAGCGGCGCTTCGCCGGTGTCCGGGCCGACGTGCGAGGCCGGATCGTCGGGCACCACGACACCCGACGGCAGGCGCAGGAGGACCGTCGCGTGACCGAGGCGCTGCTGGGCGACGAAGCGCAGCGGATCGAGGTGCGGTGTGGCGTTGGCGACGACGGCGAGGCGGTGCGCCGTGGCGCGGCAGCGCTCGTGCACGGCCGCCTCCCGATGGTGAGCGAGCCGCGCGTTGCCGAGCAGCGCCGACGGCACGAGCGCGAGCGCGGCGATGGAGAGGATGGTGTAGCCGACCATCGTGCCGATGCGCAGGCGTCGGCCCGCGGGCAGCGTCGCGCTCGCGAAGTAGAGCGCGTGCGGCTCGAGCGCCGCGCGGGCAGCGATGAATGCGGGCACCGCCAGCGCGCCGATGAGCGCGAGCCCGGTGAGCCCGATGCCGATGAGCAGCGCCGCCGGATCGTTGGACGCCCACACGCGCAGCGACGCGGTGATCACGTCGAACGAGGCGCCCACTGCCACGACGAGGATGGCGAGACGAACCGGCATGCGGAGCACGCGCCGACGCGCGCGCTCGTCGTACGGCGCCGCACCTGCGACCCCGCGCAGGCCGATGTTGAGGCCTGCTGCCAGCGTCGCGAGCAGCAGCAGTGACGCCGAGACGTAGATGAGCTGCAGCCAGCGCGTCTGCTCGGTCGCAAGGGCGAGCATCTGCTCGAGCACCAGCGGCATGGCGATGCAGGTGACGATCGCGTACGTCGCTGCGGTGATGAGGATGCGCCGGACGAGCGGCTCGATGGGAGGCGCGCCGCTCATGCCGCGTTCCCCCTGTTGCTCTCGACAGCGTTGGGCAGCCGTACGGTGAACACGGTGCCGCGGCCGAGCTCGCTCTCGGCGCCGATGGTGCCGCCGTGGGCCTCGATGATGCGCTTGCAGATGGCGAGGCCGAGGCCGGTGCCGCGCGCACGCTCGCGCAGGGTGCCGAGCTGCACGAACTCGGAGAAGAGCCGTGGGATCTGTGTGGGGTCCATCCCGATGCCCGAGTCGCGCACGGACATGACGACGTCGCTGTGCTCGCGTTTCACGGCCAGCGTGATGGTGCCGGTGGCCGTGAACTTGACGGCGTTCGAGACGAGGTTGGTGACGACCTGACGCAGGCGACGCTCGTCCGCGGTGATGACGAAGTGACCGTCCGCCGGAAGGTCGACCTGCATGACGACGTTGCGCCGGCCGATGAGCGGCTTCTGCGCGCGCGCGACATCGGTGACCACGGCGCCGAGATCGCAGACGCCCACGTGAAGGCTCACCTGCCCGGTCGCGATGGCGGACAGGTCCAGCACCTCTTCGATGAGGCTGGTGAGGTGCGTGGCGGAGCTGACGATCAGGCGAATGTCCTCGCGCTGCGAGTCGGTGAGCTCCTCGTCGCCTTCGAGCAGCACCCGCGCATCGCCGAGGATGCGATCGAGAGGGAGCCGCAGCTCGTCGGACACGAGCGCGAGCAGGCGGTCACGCTCGTCGTTGGCGGTGCGCGCCCGCGTGAGCGCGGCGTCGTGCTCGAGCAGGCCGGGACGCAGCTGGAGACGAAGGCGATCGAGGGCGACGGCGAGCTCCCCGACCTCGTCGAGCGACACCGCCACGATGGGCCGATCGAGGCCGCCGTCGATGCGCCCGAGCTGATCGAGGACGGTCACGACGCGCTCGAGATCCGCGGCGGTGCCGCGGCCCAGCGTGTAGCCGGCGACGAGCGAGAGCAGCGCAGCCGACAGCCCGATGCACACGAACACGATGATGGGCTCGAGCGGGATGGACACGTCGCTGGTGGCGGCGACGACACGCGTGCCGTCGGAGAGCGTGCGCACCCCGCAGGGCAGGTTGCGCGTGCGCACTCCCTTTTCGAGGATGTGGCAGAGGGTGGGGGGGCCGTCGTCGATCTCGATGCCGACGTCGCGCGCTATGCCGGCGGTGGTCCCGGGCAAGATCTCGCCGCCCGGGGCAAGGCGCGCGACGAAGCCGCCGGGCGGTGCGAGCTCGCTGGCAGCCTTGTCGCTGCCCTCGGGACCGAGGCTGCCGAGCAGAACTGCGAGATCGCGTGCCTCCTCGACCGCGGTCTGTCGCGCGTTCGCCTGGAGGTGTCCGACGAGGTGCGCGACGGAGAGCGCCCACGTCGCGGCGGTCACGACGCTCGTCGCACCCCCGACGAGCCACGGCAGCGGCATACCGCTCGACGGCAGTCGACCTGGCTTGCGCGTGTAGCTGACCGCGAGACCCGCGAGCACGGCAACTGTGATCGCGAGGCCGAGACAACCGGCGAAGAGCGCGACGAGGGTGGGCCTCTCGACGCGCCCGTCGACGAGTGGCGCCATGACCATGCCGAGGGCGATGCTGCCGCCGAGCACGAGCGTGGCCGACGCGCCGACGACGAAACCGACGCGGGTGGCGAGACGCGCGCCCGGCGGCTCGCCGCTCGGACCGAACGCGGCGGTGGCGATAGCGACGACCGCACCGAGGAGCGCCCCGAAGAGCCGGAGCATGCGAACACCGGCCGGATCGAGCGCGGTGAGCTGCGGAAGCACGAGCGAGACGCCGCCGAACAGCAGCATGCCGGCCACCACACCGACGAGCGCGACGCGCAGCACGGTGCCGACGCGCACCTGCGCGGCCCCGGAAGCCCGTCCCACGGACGACGCCTCGTCGGCCTGCCTGGCCGTCGCGCCCTTGTCACTCATGCACGGACGACTATACGAAAGAGAGGAAGCGTTCGATCGCCGCGATCGAAATATCTGGTCGTTCGAGGAACATGAAGTGGCTGGCGTCGGAGACGACCTGCAGCTCCCCGGCGGGCAGCCTGGCGGCGCCCTTGGCCATGAAGCGGGGCGAGCAGAGCGGGTCGTCCTGCCCACCGATGAGCAATGTCGGCTGAAGCACCGTCGCTGCGTCGAAGGCAGCACACGCGCGGAAGTCGGCGATGGTGACGTCGGGATCGGCCGACATCGTGGTCTTCGACCAGCGCTCGATCGTGTCGCGGGCCGTGGCAGCGGACCACATGAGGGGCTCCATGAGGCTCGCGTGCTGCTCGCGCTTTTCGGCAAGCGCTGCGAGCATGTCTTTCGAAGGCTTGAGGCCAGGGGCGGACGCGAGCAGGACGAGGCCCACGACGCTGGCCGGCGATGCGGCTGCCGCAGCGAGCGCCACGAGGCCACCCATCGAGTGCCCGACGAGGACCGCGCGGTCGATCTTCAGCTCCGCGCACGCGAAGAGGACCGCGTCGGCGTACTTCTGGATTCGATTGGAATCGGAGACGTCGTGGAACGGCTCGCTCTGGCCGTGCCCCGGTAGGTCGAGCGCGACGACGCGACGGCTGCGCTCGAAGTGGCGAAACAGATCCAGCCAGATCGTCGCCGAGCCACCGGCGCCATGAATGAACACCAGCGCGGGCTTCGTCGACGAATCCGGCCCCTCGACGCGCACTCGCATCGAAGGGCCACTTCCATCTTTCGTCGGGAGCCGGAGGCGGATCAGCGCGAGGCGTCCTTCAGCTTCTTGATCTCGGCGGTGAGCGCGGGGAGCGCCTGTTCCCAGGTGGTCACGAGGCCGTAGTCGGCGACCTGGAAGATGGGCGCCTCGGCGTCCTTGTTGATGGCGACGATGACCTTGGACCCCTTCATGCCGGCGAGGTGCTGGATGGCGCCCGAGATCGCGATGGCGATGTACAGGTTCGGGGCGACGACCTTGCCGGTCTGGCCCACCTGCAGATCGTTCGGCACCATGCCCGCATCGGCAGCCGCGCGGCTCGCGCCCATCGCGCCGCCGAGGAGATCGGCGAGCGCTGCGACCTGCTCGAAGTTTTTCGCCTCCTTCATGCCGCGACCGCCGGAGACGACGATCTTCGCCTCGGTGAGGTCGGGGCGGTCGCTCTTCTGCGCCGTGAGCGAGACGAACTGTGAGCCCTTGGCGTCGAGGCCGCTGAGGGCGAGCTTCTTCACCTCGCCCTGACCCTCGGGCTGCGCGGCGGGGAACTCGGTCTGACGCACGGTCGCGACGATCGTCGGCGACGTGATCTCGACCTCCGCGACGATCGCGCCGTAGAGCACGGGGCGACGGAAGCGGTTGGGTGCGGTGATGGCGACGACGTCCGACGCCATGCCGGCGTCGAGCAGCGCGGCGACGCGTGGAAGCACGTCCTTGCCGACGGAGGTCGCGGTGGCGGCGACGACCGTGGCCGACACCTCCTTCGCGGCCTGCACGATCGCGGTGGCCCACGTCTCGGCGAGCGCGTGCTCGAGCTCGGGCGCATCGCCGACGAGGACCTGGACGCCGAGCTTCGCTGCCTCGGCCGCGGCTCCGTCGACGCCCTTGCCGAGGACGAGGAGGCTCAGCTTGCCGCCCTGGAGCTCGGCCATCTTCTTGCCGAACGTGACTGCATGGAGGCTGGCCGTGCGGATGTGGCCTTCCTGGGTTTCGAGAACGATGAGGACGTTGCCCATCAGATCACCTTCGCTTCGTTGTGGAGCTTCTGCACGAGCTCTTCGACCGAGCTCACCTTGATACCCGCCTTGCGCTGCGGCGGGGCCTCGGAGGCGACGAGCTTCACCTTCGGCTCCGCTGTGACGCCGAGGGCGGCCATGGTGGTCTCCTCGACGGGCTTCTTCTTCGCCGCCATGATGCCCTTGAGCGACGCGTAGCGCGCGCCGTCGGCGTAGGCGTGATCGGGTGCCGTCTTGCCGTTCTTGATGGCGTGCGGAGAGACGATGCGGAGGTCGACCGTGACGACGGCCGGGAGCGTGACCTGCTTGACCTCGACACCGGCGTCGACCTCGCGCCCGACCTTCAGGGACTTGCCGCCATCGACGGTCTCGATGGTGCAGGCGAACGTCGCCTGCGGCCAGCCGAGGTAGCCGGCGAGGCGCTGGCCCACGTCGTTCGATTCGTTGTCGGCGGCCAGCTTGCCGAGGAGGACGACGTCGGGCTTGTCGCGCTCGACGATCTTCAAGAGCGTCTTCGCGACGACGTCCGCGTCGAGCTTGTCGTCCGAACCCTCGACGAGGATCGCCTTGTCGGCGCCCATCGCCAGAGCGGAACGGAGCTGCTGTGAGACCTCCTTCGGACCGATCGACACGACGGTGACCTCACCATCGCGTGCGTTGCCGGCCGACGCGTTCTCGGTCATGCGCAGGGCCGACTCGACCGCGTACTCGTCGAACTGGTTGAGCTGCCAGTTGGCCGCCGACAGATCGACGTCCGAACCCTTCAGCTTGATCTTCTGTTCCGGGTCCGGGACCCGCTTGATCGTCACGAGAATCTTCACGTCTGCTCCTTGGGATGACTCGGTGCGTTTGTTACTTGGACTTCGGTTCGGGACGCGGTGCTGCGCGCAGACCATCGAGGAACAGCGCGCCGAGCTGGCGGCCGGCTTCCTTGAGATCACCGCGCGGACGCGTGCGACCCTTCTGTTGAGCGCGAACGATCCACGACAGCGCGACCTCGTCGAGCGCGCCGAACAGCACGCGAGCGGTCAGCTGCGGATCGAGATCGGCGCGCAGCTCACCGACCTTCTGACCCTCGGAGATCGCGCCAGCGATGAGGCGCAGAAACTCGGCGAACTTCGTGTTCTCGTACTCGCGCACGAACTTGGACGACTGCCGCAGCTCGACGGTGATGACCTCGCCCATCTCGGGGTTGGCCTCGATGAGGGCGAGGTGCAGCTCGATGACACGACGGAGCTTCTCGACGGCACCGCCGCCGGCCTCCAGCGCCTGCCGCAATGTCGCGAGCACGCGGTCCATGCGATCCTCGAACAGGCTGATGAGCAGCTCGTCCTTGGACTTGAAATAGAGGTAGATCGTGCCGTCTGCGACGCCGGCCTCGTCCGCGATCTGTGAGATGCGCGCGTTGTAGAAGCCCTCGGCCGCGAAGACCTTCATCGCCGCGTCGAGGATGCGCTCGCGCTTGCCGGGCGCTGCCACGTCGACGGGGCGCTTCTTGCCCCTGGCCGCCGGCTTCCCGGCTGCCTTACGGGCGGTGCCCGTGGACGTGGATGAATGATTGCTCATTCAGTCAATCAGGTAGCATCGCGCCCGGACACGGTCAAGGGTCGCGCGCGTCGTCTTGACCCGGAAGGAGGGCTACGATACGAGACGAGCCGATGATCTCCTCTCGCTCGTCGCTCCTGTGCTCGCTCCTCTTGCTGCCGCTCTTCATGGGCGTGACGGCCTGCTCCGACAAGAAGGCGGATGCCACACCCCCTCCGGCCGCAGCGCCGGTGGTGCATCAGCCGCTCTCCGGCATCGACCTTTCGTCGCTGCACGACAGCGACGTCAAGGGGTTCTGGATGCTCGTCGCGAAGTACCCGTCGGCGTGCGGCAAGGCGCACTCGCTCGAGACGTCGATCCGCACGGATCCATCCTGCAAGCGCTCCATCTTCGCGGCGCGCTACATCGTGCGACTGCTCAAGGCGGGCCTGTTGCCGAGCGAGGTGGAGGAGCACTACGAGGCGCGCTTCGTCGATCCGAAGCGCATCGCGTTCGACACGAAGAACGCGCCGATGCGTGGCGCTGCCAACGCCCCCGTCACGCTCGTCGAGTTCTCGGACTTCCAGTGCCCGCACTGCAAGCATCTCCAGCCGGAGCTCGACAAGGTGCTCGAGGATTACAAGGGGCAGGTGAAGCTCTACTTCAAGAACTACCCGATCAGCCGCGCACATCCCGACGCTGCACTCGCCGCTGCGGCCGCGCTCGCCGCGGGCAAGCAGGGCAAGTTCTGGGCGTTCCACGACAAGCTCTTCGGCAGCGACCAGTTGCACGAGGGTATGCCGGTGCTCGAGCAGTACGCGAAGGACCTCAAGCTCGACATGAACAAGTGGAAGGCCGACATCGAGCCGATGAAGGCGCAGGTCGAGGCCGATCACCAGGAAGGCGAGAAGGCCAACATCGACTCCACGCCGACGCTGTTCATCAACGGCCGCAAGCACGATGGTCCGAAGAGCGCCGAGGACATCAAGGACTGGATCGACGAGGACCTGAGCAAATAGTTCAGGCCGCGTCCGTCCTCTCGCGCTGCCGCTCGTGCGAACCCTGTCGCGTTCGGCGGTGCATGACCCCATCGCTGGCGAGGGCTTCCTCGGCTACGATCGAGCTGCACGCACGCACCCCTGGAGACCGCCTTGGATCGACGAACGATGTCCCGCCTGAACCCCCTCGTGCTCCCCGCTGCCGCGCTCGCGCTCCTTGTGGCGACGCCGGCCTCGGCGAAGGTGCAGAAGGGCCAGAAGGCTCCGGGCTTCTCGCTGCCGTCTCTGCGCGGACCGAACGTGGCGCTCGCGTCGCTCGTGGGTAGGGTCGTCGTCGTCGACTTCTGGGCGCAGTGGTGCGAGCCCTGCAAACGCGAGCTGCCCGAGCTCGACAAGCTCGCGAAGGAGCTGGGCGGCAGGGCGACGATCGTCACCGTCAACATCGACAAGGATCGTGGCAACGCGCAGAAGCTCGCCACGCAGCTCGGCCTCTCGCTCGACGTGCTGCTCGATCCGTCGGGCTCGATAGCCGCGACGTACGATCTGCCAAAGATGCCGAGCAGCTACGTCATCGACAAGAAGGGCATCGTCCGCTTCGTGCACGAGGGCTACGAGAACGGCGACATCGCTCGCTTCAAGCGCGAGGTCAGCGAGCTCGCGAAGTAGTCAGAGCAGGAGGAACGTCGGCACGACGACGTCCGGTGCGGACGGCGACCAGAGCACCTCCTCGGTGACCCCGGCGGTGAGCAGTCCCATGCGCGGATCGCGCGTGGCGACATGCACCGGTCCCGACGGCAGCTCGAACTCGACGGAGTAGGTCTCGTAGAGCAGACGGCCGTCGTGTCCACGGCGCTCGACGATGCTCACCGATGCGATGTTCACGCGCACGAAGTCGCCGTTCCGCATCGTCTCGCGGAGCCCTCGCTCCACGCGACTGCGCCGGTGGAAGAGCCACCCACACGATCGCACGGCCCTGGCGATGTAGTCCTCCATGCGCGCATCCATCGCGCGCGGCGCGGTGCCGAGATGGGCCACGTCGTGCTGCAGCAGCGGCGACCACACCGCCAGCTCCCAGGGCAAAAAGACCGTGTCGTCCTCTCTCATGCGCCCTGATACGAGGCGCCACGGACGATCTTCCTTTCAGGCGTCGTGGCCCTTCATCGCTTCGGCCTGGAAATGTGTGCGGAGCGCATCGATCACGGGGTCGAGATCACCGGCGAGGAGCATGTCGAGGTTGTGCCGCGTGTAGCCGATGCGGTGATCGGTCATGCGGTCCTGCGGGAAGTTGTACGTGCGGATCTTGTCGGAGCGATCGCCGGACTTCACCTGTTCGCGGCGCAGCTCGCGCTCGGACGCCTCGCGCTTCTCCTCCTCGATCTCGAAGAGCTTGGCGCGCAGGATCTTCATCGCCATATCCTTGTTCTTGTGCTGCGACTTCTCCTGCGTGCAGCGCACCTGGATGCCCGACGGCTTGTGCAGCACCTGCACCGCCGAGTCGGTGGTGTTGACCGACTGACCGCCTGGGCCGCCCGAGCGCGAGACCTTGATCTCGAGATCCTTGTCCTCGATCTTGACGTCGACGTCCTCGACCTCGGGCAGCACGACGACCGTCGCTGCCGACGTGTGGATGCGGCCCTGCGTCTCGGTCGCCGGCACACGCTGCACGCGGTGCACGCCGGACTCGTACTTGAGCTGCGAGAAGACCTTGCCGCCCTGCGGCGCGGAGATCATCGCGATGACCTCCTTGAAGCCGCCCGCGCCCGACTCGGACGTGGACATGATGTCCACCTTCCAGCGCTTGCGCTCGGCGTAGCGCGCGTACATGCGGAACAGGTCGGCCGCAAACAGCGCGGCCTCGTCGCCACCAGTACCGCCGCGCACCTCGAGCATGATGTTCTTGTCGTCGTTCGGATCCTTCGGCAGAAGGAGGATCTGCATCTCCTCACCGAGCGCGCTCTCCTCGGCCGCGAGGCGGTTCTCCTCCTCGCGAGCCATCGCGCGCATGTCCGCGTCCTTCTCCTCGAGGAGCGAGCGGTTCTCCGCGCGCTCGGCCTGGACGAGCTTGTAGCGACGGAACGCCGCGACGAGATCGGAGAGATCGGCGTGCTCCTTCGAGAGCTTCTGGAACTCGGCGCGCTTGTTGATGACGTCTGGATCCGCGAGGCGGTGCTCCAGCTCGACGAAGCGAGTCTCTACCGATTGCAGCTTGTCGAACATGGGCGAGAGGGTACCTCAGAAATGGAAAGAGCCTCCTCCGACACGAGGTCGAAGGAGGCTCGAAGGTGACGCGATGGAGTGCTACCCAGCCGTCGGAGCGTCCTTGCGGCCGTACTTCTTCTGGAAGCGCTCGATGCGGCCCGCGGTGTCCATGAGCTTCTGCTTGCCGGTGTAGAACGGGTGGCAGGACGCGCAGACATCGACGGTGAACGCACCGCGCGACGATGCCATCGTGTAGGCCGCGCCACAGGCGCACGTGACGTTGGCGGCGCTGTATGCGGGGTGAATTCCGGGTTTCGACATGCTGCTGTACCTCCGAGGGACTGGTTACTTAATCCTTATATTTGCTCGGGTCAAGGTCAACGCCCGGCGACGGGTAGCTGGATGCCGAGCGCGGGTCCGAGCGCCCACTCGTTCTTCTCGCCGGGCCGCACGGCCGGGAACCAGCTGGCCGCGAGCTGCAGGCGGAACGTCGTGAGGATCGAGAGCGACGCGACCGCTTCGGTGACGGGGCGCGAGCAGAGGCGATCGGAGTCGGTGTGACAGGTGCCGCGCAGGAAGCCGTCGCCCGTCGAGAACATGTATCCCGCGTGGAGCGCGAGGCGCGCCTGGATCCACGTGCGGCTCAGGGGCAACGGTTCGAACTCGACGCCCACGACCGGCGCGAGCCCGAAGTAGCGCTGCCGTGAGGACAGCGTCGCGTCGAGCCCGCGGAGCGCGAGCGCCGTCGAGAAGCGGATGCCGCGGAGCACGGAGGTCGGGTCGGTGAAGCTGTACCCGACCTCGGCGCGATCGCCGAGCGCGAAGTGCACGAGGTGTCGCGGCGGGATGTACGTAAGCTGGTTGAGGCCGAACTCGCCGACCGCCTCGAACGCGATGGACGCCGCGCCCTGCTTGCCGGCGAACGCGTCGATGACGATACCGAGCTTGTGCCTGAGCTCGAGCATCCCGCGTCGCGACTGCGCGCGGGTGAGGCCGAGATCGCGGAACCAGAAGTGCAGATCACCGAGGCGACGCATGAGCCACTCGTACTCGGCCTCGTGCGGCTTCTGTCGGAAGTCGCCGCGCTGCACCACGCCCGGCACCTGCGGCGGCGGCTCGTTCTTCGCGGCGGCCACGCACACCGGGTGGGACGACGTCTTGCCGAGCGGGCTCCTGCTGCACTCGTTCCACACCTGCTCGCCTGCGACCTGCGCGAGGATGCGGATGTCCATGAGCTCGTCGCCTGCGCACATCACCTTCGGATCGCCGTCGCTGTCCCAGAGCGCGCGCATGCAGCCGAGCGGACGAATCGCCGGTTCTGTCTGCGAGTTGCTGCCGTCCTCGAGATCTCGGGTCGCGACGCCGAGCACGATCGCGGTGAGGCGCCGCGCGTTGAACATGCCCAGGTAGAAGTCGAAGCGGCGGAGCTCGCTCTCCATGAAGCCGAAGAACGCGCCCATCGGCTGCGACGCGGGCGGGTAGTGCGACATGCCGAGGTAGAGGTCGCGCTCGAGCGCCGGCTGGCGCGACAGCAGGCGCTCGAGCTCCGCCGACATCGCGGTGTCGATGAAGTCGAACAGCGAGTGCGCCACGAGCCCGACGACGCCGCTGAACGTCGGCACGTCGTCGGTGCGTGGCCAGTCGTGCAGGCTCGGATCGACGAACAGCAGCGCGGGGTCGACGCCTTCTTCGGCCTGCTCGCGCAGCACCGAGAACGCCATGCCGATGGGGCGGTTGTCGAAGAACCCACCGTCGATGTACTTCGTCTCGGTCGACTCCTCGAGGGTGCACGTCGGCACCTCGTCGGCCTTCACCCGCTTGTTGCAGTGGTGCACGGCCTGCGGCGGGAACGCGAGCGGGAAGCCCGACGACGCCATCAGCACGTCGACGAGCGCCTGGAACGGATCGGGCGGCGAGCCGTCGAGCGGGAGCAGCACCAGCGAGCGGCCGAGCTCCTCGGTGCGCGCGTTCTCGAGCGTCGGCAAGGCGCCTGCCCCGTGGCCCTTGACGCGGATCAGGAAGCGCTCCGTCATGCGCGGGATGTTGACGCCCGCGAGCCCGAGCTCGAGCGGCTGCGGCTTCTGCAGCGTCACCGCGGTCCCGAAGCGCATGTCGCAGTCGGCGGCGAGGCCGCGCTTCCACGCCTCGCGCAGCATGTCGATCGAGCGCTGCATGCCCGCGCGCGTGAACAGCGACGAGTCGGTGACCTGCGCCGGATCGAAGAGCTGATCGATGCCGGTCGGCACCCACGTTCGATACAGCAAGCTCTTCGTCGGGTCGAGCGTCTCGTTGCTGCAGGCCTCGAGGATGCCGACGAAGGCGTTTATGCTACCCGCGGAGGTGCCCGTCAGGACGCGCGGACGGACGCCGATGCGACGGAGCTGCGTGATGGTGTAGTGGAGAAAGCCAGCCTCGTAAGAGCCCAGTGACACGCCGCCGGAGAGCGTGATTCCGAGCGGCCGCTGCGTGAGCGACTGGACCGGGAGCCTTGGCCCCTGCGTGACGGTGTCCGCATGCGCCGTAGTCGCGACGCAGAGAAGTGCCGCGACGAGGAGGCCGCGCACGGCCGGTCAGCGCTCCATCGAGGCGATGAACTCGCCGTTCGAGTCGGTCTTGGCGATCTTGTCGCGCAAGAACTCCATCGCGTCGATGACGTTGAGCGGGTGGAGCAACTGGCGCAGCACCCACACGCGATCGCGCGTGCGCGCCTCGAGCAGAATCTCCTCCTTGCGTGTGCCCGACTTGTTGATGTCGAGGCACGGGAAGATGCGCCGCTCCATGAGCTTTCTGTCGAGGTGGATCTCGGAGTTACCCGTGCCCTTGAACTCCTCGAAGATGACCTCGTCCATGCGCGACCCCGTGTCGACGAGCGCGGTGGCGATGATCGTGAGCGAGCCGCCCTCCTCGATGTTGCGCGCGGCGCCGAAGAAGCGCTTCGGCTTGTGCAGCGCATTCGAGTCGACGCCGCCGGAGAGGATCTTGCCCGACGGTGGGACGACCGTGTTGTAGGCGCGCGCGAGGCGTGTGATGGAGTCGAGGAGGATGACGACGTCCTTCTTCATCTCGGCGAGGCGCTTCGCCTTCTCGATGACCATCTCGGCCACCTGGACGTGACGCGCGGGAGGCTCGTCGAAGGTGGACGACACGACCTCGCCCTTGACCGTGCGCTGCATGTCGGTGACCTCCTCGGGACGCTCGTCGATGAGCAGCACGATGAGCGTGACCTCGGGGTGGTTCGTCGTGATCGCGTGCGCGATGTCCTGCAGCAGCACCGTCTTGCCGGCGCGGGGCGGCGACACGATGAGGCAGCGCTGGCCTTTGCCGATGGGGCAGAGCATGTCGATGATGCGCGTCGAGAAGTTACGCGGTTCGTGCTCGAGGCGGAGGCGTTCGTTCGGGTACAGCGGGGTCAGGCTGTCGAACGCGACCTTCTCGCGGTTCGCCTCGGGCGTCTGCCCGTTCATCTTGTCGACCTTGAGCAGCGCGAAGTAGCGCTCGCCTTCCTTCGGCGGTCGGATCTGTCCCTCGATGGTGTCACCCGTGCGCAGCCCGAAGCGGCGAATCTGCGACGGCGAGACGTACACGTCGTCGGGGCCGGGCAGGTAGTTGTAGTCCGCGGAGCGCAGGAAGCCGAAACCGTCCGGCAGGGTCTCGAGGACGCCGTCGCCGTAGATCTCGCCGCGCTTCTCGCTCGTGTGCGAGAGCAGCGCGAAGATGAGGTCCTGGCGGCGCATCCCGTTCGTGCCTTCGATGCCGAGGCCCGATCCCATCTGGACCAGCTCGGCCATCTTCTTACGCTTCAGCTCTGTCAGGTTCATGAACGCGGGGTCTCCGATGATCATCTCGGGCCGCGCGGGGAGCGCAGCCGGTCAGCCAGATTTTGGGTGCCAGACTTTTGGTGGAGTGCGAGGGCAGGCTTTTGATGGAGGGACGTGTCCCCGGGCGCACCCCCCGAATCGGGAACGCGTGGGTCGTCGATGCTGCGGAAGCGGCGCGAGCTACACGCACGCCCATTGTACGTATTCGCCACGGCCCATTCGTGTCAAGGGAAACCGTTTCGGCAGGCGAGCGCAGCGGCGGCCCGCCAGATGGTCAACGCAGCGACGGGGCGCCGGCAGTCGGCGCGTCGCTCAGGATCTGCGCGAGGCGCTGGTGCAGCTCGATCTCCTCGCGGCGATCGACGGCCTCGCCGGCCGTGAACAGCTCGAAGAAGAGCAGCTCGTTCAGGCCGCGGTGCAGATAGTCGAGCTTGTCCTCGACCGGGCTCATCGCCAGGTTGAACAGCAGCTGATCGGTCGGCAGCGTGCCATCGGCAGACACCTGCACGGCGACGAAGAGCGGCGAGAACTCGGCGACCGAGGCGAAGAAGGACTCGAGACCGAGCTCGAGCGCGTCGACCTTGCCGTCGGCCTTCACCGCGGCGTGGATCTTCGCGTAGACCTCGTTGAATGCGCCGAGGATCCGCGCAGGGACGTCGTCGCCGGCGGCGCCGATGCTCGCCATCTCGCGCGCGGTGCGTGGCTGGATCCACCCGCTCTGCATGAGCTGGAAGAGCAGGCGCGTGGTCTCGAACTCGCCGAGCTGGCTCGACCGCGCGACGTGCTCGATGGTGCGGAGCCCGTCGACGAGCTGCAGCACGCGATCTTCGATGGGCTTGAGCTTCTCCGTCGGCGCGGGCTCGCGACGCACGAGCACCATCGACTGCGATGGCAGCTTCTCCCGGAAGTACGACAGCTCGTCGATGCGTCGCACGCCTTCGAAGAGCAGCGCCTTCGTCGACAGCAAGAGCTGCGATGCGGGGCCATCCTCGTCCGCGGCGCGGTAGAAGAAGAAGTCGCCCTCGCGCAGGCCGAGCACGCTGTAGAAGATCTCCTCGACCTGCCGGCGCATCGACGTGTAGAGCTCGTGCGCGGTGAGCAGTCCATCCTCGACGAGCAGCTGGCCGATGCGACTCGCGCTGCCGGCGGAGCGCCGGATGGTGGTCTCGAGCGCCGTCTCGCTGACGAGGCCGAAGCGATAGAGGATGGCGCCGAGGCGGTCCTCCGCCACATTGGAGGCCGCAGACTGGATGTCGCCGCGCCGCACGTAGAGCGCCTTGCGGATCTGGCCGCTCATGATGTCGAGGTGCCCGGACCAGCCGTTGCCCGAGATGAACTGGATGATGTCGGCGAGACCGCCGAGACGCGAGATCTCGCCTGCGAGCAGCGCGCGGCCCTGTGGACGTGTGGCCGCGACCTCGTCGGGCAGGCGCTGCAGCAGCACGAGGCTTCCGCTCGTCGGCAGCATGCGGTAGTCGCCGGCATTCGCCGCCAGGCGGCGTGCGGTGTCCCCGCCGACCTCTATCTGGCCGTCCGGATGAATCCGTACGAGATCGCGCGTGTCCAGCACCACGAAAGATCCTATCGCAACTCGGCCGCCGTTGTCGGGTCCCGCGCACGAATGCTAGGGTCGGCCTCGATGACGCAGCTCGATCCCGCGACGAGATCTCATCTGGCTTCCTCGGTGCCGCCGCCGGGCGACGCGGACAGCGGGCTCATCGCGCGCGAGCTGCGGCGGGTCGCAACGTATCTCCACCTGCAGCAGCTCGTGACCGGTCGTAGTGTCGTCGAGGCGTGGTCCGGTCCCGCGGACCCTCGCGGCTGGCAGACCCTTGCAGCGCGCGGCGCCCGACACATCACCGTGGTGTCGGTGGACGACGCCACGCCACGCTCGCGTCCGCCGGAGGGAAAGAAGGACGTCGCGCGCGTCGTCGGCGATGCCACCCGCACCGGCCTCGGCATCGCGAGCGCGGAGGTCTTCATCGCACTCGAGGTCGACCCGGCCATGCTGGCCGATGTCGTTCGCGAGGCGCGGCGCGTTCTCGTGCCTGACGGCGTGCTCGTGCTCGGCGTCGCGAGCCGTGATCTCCCCGGCGCCTCGGGCGGCGCGTCGTACTACGACGTCGTCGATGCATGTGCGCCGTTTTCGCACACGCGGATGATCGGCGTGGCACCGTTCGCCGGCACCACGCTCGTCGAGTATGGCCTCAAGAATCCGGAGCCGATTCTCGACGGCACGCTCGTCGAGCGCGGCGAGCGCGTCGAGCAGTACGTCGCGGTCGCTGGCCCCGAGCGCCGCTCCGACTTCGGCTACGGCGTCGTGCAGGTGCCCGTGCAGAGCGTCGTCGTCGGCCGGACCACAGTCGTCGAGAAGGCGGTCGAGCGCGTCGTCGAGAACGTCACGGCGCAGGCGCCCGAGAACGAGCGGCTCGTCGGCGAGCTCGAGCACGCAGACGAGCAGGCGGGCACGCTCGAGGCGCGGGTCGCGAAGGCCGAGCAGGCGCAGGCATCGGCCGAGCAGCAAGAGCGCGACGTCCGTCGCAAGCTCGCCTCGCTGGAGGGCCGTGCGCTCGTCGGTGGCGTTGCTGGGCGCGTGGCCGTCGAGGGCGACGAGGACATCGCCAAGCTCAAGCAGCGACTTGCGGACGCGGAGAGCGAGAGCTGGAAGCAGATGAAAGGGCGCTCGGAGGCGGAGGCCATGGCGTCGGCGCTGCGCGAGGACAACCTCCGCAAGCTCACGGATGCGCGCAAGGTCGCGCAGGCGGAGCTGATGCGCGCGATGGAGGAGGCCGCGAAGAAGGCGCTCTCGCTGCGCGACGACGTCGATCGGGTGGAGCGCCAGCGCAAGGCCGCGCTCGCCGAGCTCGAGGCATCGAAGACGACGCACACCCTGGCGCTCGCCGAGCTGCAGCAGGAGCGCGACCTGGCGCTCGCGGCGGCACGGCCGGCCTCCAACGTCGACACGCTCCGCGACGAGCTCGACGGCCTGCGCGCCCGGGTGGCCGAGCTCGGCCTCGAGCTCCAGCGTCGCGATGCTGCAGTCGAGCGCGCCGCCGCGGCCGCCGCGCACGAGCGCACGCGGTCCGAGCGGCTCATCGTCGATCAGCGCCACGCGCTCGTCGAGCGCAACGACGCGCGGGCCAGGGCCGCGGAGGCCTCGGCGCTCGTCGCAGGGATCGACGCGGATCGCGAGCGCGCGAAGTCTGCGCTCGAGTTCACCGAGGCGCGAGCGCAGAAGGCCGAGCAGGAAGTGAAGGAGAAGCGCGAGCGCATCCGCGAGCTCAAGCGTGAGCTCGAGGACGTGGAGCGGCGCGCGGGCCACGGTGTCGCTCGCGGCCGCGCGCTCGAGCAGGTCCGCGCGCGCGTGCACGCACTCGAGCTTGCCGTCCTCGGCGAGGCCGGGCGGCTCAAGCACCTCGAAGTGCAGCTCCGTAGCGCCTAGAGCCGGCGCAGGTCGCCGTCGGCTGCGAGCAGCCGACGGGAGGCCTCGGTCGTGCTCGTGCCCGTGAGGTGGATGGCGAGCGCGAGCTTGCAGTGGCCGCCCGCGCGGCGGAGGAGGGCGCGCGCGTGCCTCTCGTCGAGCTCGGTCAGCTCCATCACGATGCGCAGCGCGCGTGCCCTCAGCTTCTCGTTCGATGCGACGACATCGACCATGCGTCCGCGGTAGACCTTGCCGAGGCGGGTCATGGCGGCCGTCGAGATGGCGTTGAGCACGAGCTTGGTCACGCTGCCGCCCTTGAGCCGCGTCGAGCCGGGGAGGAGCTCGGGGCCGACGCGTGGCGCGATGAGGACGTCGGACTGCACGTCGGTGGCGGCGTTACAGGTGACGAACACCGTGCGGGCACCGCGCGCGCGCGCGTACTCGAGCGCCGCACGCGCGAACGGCGTGACACCGGAGGCCGCGATCCCGCAGACCACGTCGGTGGGACCGATGGCGAGGCGCTGCAGGCGACGCACCGCCATCGGCCCGTGATCTTCGGCGCCCTCGACGGAGCGAGACAGCGCGCGGGGTCCACCGGCGATGATCGCGACGGCTCGATCACGCGCGATCCCGAAGGTGGGAGGAAGCTCGGCGGCATCGAGCGCGCCCAGGCGACCGCTCGTGCCTGCGCCCACGTACACGAGCCGCCCGCCGGCCCTCAGCGCGTCCGCGACCAGCTCGGCGGCACGCGTGATCTCGGCCACGACGAGTCGCGCAGCCTCGTGGACCGCGTGCTCCTCATCGACGACGAGGCGCACCACCTCTTCCGTCGATGCGAGCTCGAGGTCCATGCTGCGCGCGCTCGCCGCCTCGGTGGGCAGATCGGAGAAGCGCGACCAGTCCTCGCGCCTCCGTGTCACGAGTCGTCGCGAAGCCCGAGCACGTCCTGCATGTCGTAGAGGCCCGGGTCACGATCGCGGAGCCACTCTGCGGCGCGCAGCGCACCGCGCGCGAACGTCTCGCGCGACGTGGCACGGTGGATGAGCTCGATGCGCTCGCCCATCCCGTTGAAGCTGACCGTGTGGTCGCCGATGATGTCGCCGCCGCGCACGGCATGGATGCCGATCTCGCGCGGCGTGCGTGCACCGACGTCGCCCCGGCGCCCGTAGACGAGATCCTTGGGCTGACGCTCGAGCGCCTCCATCAGCACACCGGCCATGGCGAGCGCGGTTCCCGACGGTGCGTCCTTCTTCAGGTGGTGGTGCGCCTCGACGATCTCGACATCGTACTCGTCGCCGAGGATGCGCGCGGCCTGACGGAGCAGCCCGAACATGACGTTCACGCCGAGCGACATGTTGGCTGCGAACACGATCGGGATCTCCTCGGCGGCGCGCTCGATGGCGGCGCGCTCGGTCTCGCCGAGGCCGGTGGTGCCGATGACGGCACCGACGCGCGCATCGGCGGCGCGCGCGACGAGCTCGGCCGTTGCGCCGGGTGCGCTGAAGTCGATGAGCACGTCGGCGTCGAGCGGTGCCGACGCAGGCTGCACGCGCACGCCGAGCGGTGCGACGCCCGCGAGGAGGCCGGCGTCCTGGCCGATGGCGGGCGAGCCCTCCCGCTCGGTCGCGACGCCGAGCGCGAGGTGCTCGGACTCGGCGATCACGCGGACCAGGATGCGGCCCATGCGACCGGCCGCACCGGGGATCGCGATACGAAGGCGACCGCTGCTCACGCCAGGCCTCTCCCCGAGGCACGGCCTTGCCCTTCGGGCGGAAGGAGGGCAAGGCCCGCCTGGACGAGCGCCGAACGCACGCGCTCGAGCGTCGGACCCTCGAGTGGGTAGAGCGGGAGTCGGATGTCCGGTGCCATGCGGCCCATGATCGCGAGCGCGGCCTTCACGCAGATCGGGTTCGTGTCGAGGAAGAGCGCGTCGATGAGCGCGAGGCTGCGCTCGTGTGCTTCGCGTGCCTTCTTCGCATCGCCCGCGACGTGCGCGTCCCAGCACTCCGACAGCAGCGTCGGAGCGACGTTGCCGAGCACCGAAATACATCCCTTGGCGCCGACGCAGTACATCGGGTAATTCACGGCGTCGTCGCCGCAGAGGATCGCGTAGCGATCACCGAGCTTGTGGAGGATGGCGAGCGTGCGTGCGACGGAGCCCGTGGCTTCCTTCACCGCGACGATGTTCGAGAATTCCGCGAGTCGTACGAGCGTGTCGACACCGAGATCGACATTGGTGCGACCCGGCACGTTGTAAAGGACGATAGGCAACGGCGTCGCTTTCGCGATGGCCTCGAAGTGCCGGAAGCAGCCCTCCTGGGACGGCCGGTTGTAGTACGGCGTGACGTGCAGGAGGCCATCGACACCTGCCTCGCGCGCCATGCGGCTTGCAGCGATTGCGCGCGCCGTGGAGTTCGAACCGGCACCGGCGATGACCGGTACGCGCTTCTTCGCGGTGTTCACCGTGATGGTGATGACCTGGCGCTGCTCCTCGTCGGTCATCGTCGTGGCTTCGCCCGTGGTGCCGCAGGGCACCAGCGCGTCGATCCCACCCGCGATCTGCGCCTCGACGAGCGCCACCAGCGCACTCTCGTCCACCTTCCCGTCGCGGAACGGGGTGACAATCGCGGTCATCGTACCTTGGAACATCGTGCCTCCCATGCGTGAGCGACGGTAGTCGACCGCCCCGTCAACTACAAGCGCGCCGCCTGCTAAGCTCTTGGTCATGTCGCACCGGTTTGCAGCGCTCGCGCTCGTGCTGGGCGCGATCCTCTTCGCCTCCTCGGCCGCCGCATTCTGGGTCGGTGCCACGGACACGCTGCTCGCGACCTCCGGGCCGCGGCGCTCCATCGCTGTCGAGGACCTGCCGCTGCACAGCCGCGGCTGGTACCTGCTGAGTACCTGCATCCGCCACGATCTCGCTGTGGTCGTCACCAGCGCCGGCACCGCCTACAAGCTCGGCGAGCCCGGTATCGAGAGCGACGACACCGATCGCATCTACACGCCGCTCGCCGCCCGGTCCGACTGTGATGACGATCGGCCGCCGCGGCACGTCTATGCCCTTGTCGAGGACGCAGACGCAGTGAACACGACGTTCGCGCGCGGCGGCCACGCGCGCATCGCGCCGCCGCCCATCGAGGGCACCGTCGAGGGCACCATCGGTCCGCGCGTCGGCGACAGGAGCCGCGCCAGGCAGGCAGCGCGCAAGCTGGCGGTCGAGCTGCCGGGCGTGGAGGGCGTGCCGCTCGTGCACAAGGACGGTCATCCGGGCCCCCTGTGGCTCGGGCTCGTGACGATGGCCGTGGGGCTCCATGGCATCGTGCTGCTCGTCATCGCCGGGCTGTACTACCGTCGGCGCGCGCTGCGTCGCGAGGACCTGCGCACCGGCGCGCTCGACGATGCGGAAGAGCGCTTCTTCGAGACCGAGACGCTGGAGTAGCTAGTCGATCGCCGGGATCGGCGGCAGCTGCAGCGCGCGGGTCGCTGCCATGTCGTCGTGGAGCTGCGCTATGAGCGCGTCCTTGCCGTCGAAGCGCCGCTCCTCGCGGAGGCGCGCGTCGAAGCGCAGGCGAACGTGCTCTCCGTAGAGATCTCCCTTCCAGTCGAGGAGGTGCGCCTCGATGTGGACGGTGCGCTCATCGCTGAACGTCGGGTTGGTGCCCACGTTGATGGCGGCCCTGACGAGCGCGCCATCCGGCAGCTCGGCCCACCCCGCGTAGACCCCCGACCCAGGCAGTACCTCCGTGCGGGGCTCGAGGTTCGCCGTGGGGAAGCCGATGGTGCGACCGCGCGCGGCGCCGTGGATCACGACGCCCTCGATCTCTGGCGCGCGACCGAGCAGCGCCGTCGCATCCTCCATCTGGCCGGCGTGGATGAGCGCGCGGATCGTGGTGGACGAGCACACGACGCCGCGCACGCGCACGGCCGGAGTCACGGTTGCCTGGAACCCGAGCTCGCGGCCGAGCTCGGCGAGCGTCGCGATGGTACCCGCGCGCTTCTGCCCGAAGCTGAAGTCGTAGCCCACGCTCACGATGCGCGCGGAGATTGCCTGCCGCAGCAGCGACTCGGCGAACGCGCGCGGCGATAGCGATGCCAGCGACAGATCGAAGGGCTGCACGATGACACGATCGGCGCCGAGCGCGAGCAGCAGCTCGATGCGCCGCGCTTCTGGCATGAGCAGGGGTGGTGCTCGATCCGGGGCGAGGAGGCGGGCGGGGTGCGGATCGAACGTGAGGACGCAGGCTTCGAGCCCCTGCGCGCGGGCGGCCGCGATGGTGCTCTCGATCAGCCGCGCGTGACCCCGGTGCACGCCGTCGAAGTTGCCGATCGCGATCGCGCGCTCACGGCCGCTCGGCAGCGTGCGCGCGTCGTACGTGATCCGGCCGTCGGACATGGCAGCCGCATACCGTCCCTCGGCGCGTCTTGCAACTACCGCCGGCCGACCCGGTTTCGACCCGAGCTCTTCGCGAGGTAGAGGAGCGCGTCGGCGCGCGCGATGGCGGGATCGAGCGACGTCTCGCCGGCGGCGAGCTCCGCCGCGCCGAGCGAGACGGTGACGCGCGGCATGCCCTCGACGTCGAGGGCCTCGATGCGCACGCGCACGCGCTCGGCGAGCGTCGCGGCGGCCTCGACGTTGGCGCGTGGCAGCAGGAGCAGAAACTCCTCTCCGCCCCAGCGCACGCACGCGTCCGAGCCGCGAACCGTCGACTGTATGATGGCCGCAACCGCCGCGAGCACCTTGTCGCCCATCGGATGGCCGTGGCGATCGTTGACCTGCTTGAAGTGGTCGATGTCCATCATCACGACGCCGAGCGGTGCGAGCTCGCGCCTGGCGCGACTCAGCTCGCGCGCGATGAGCTGGACGCCGAGCGCGCGGTTGGGGAGCTGCGTCGTGGCGTCCGTCATCGCTAGCTTCTCGCGCTGCTCGGCCGCGTGCACCTCGGCCGTCGCATCGCGGAATACGTCGAGCCGACCGACGCCGTTGGGGAGCGGTACGGGACGGGTCGTCCATCTGATGACGGCGCGCGCGGGCTTTGCGAGCTCGAGGTCGACGTTGCCGCCCGTCTGCGACGCATCCGCGGCGGAGATGAGCTGTGCGACCGTCCCGCGTGGATCGACCGCGCGCGCGCCGAGGAGCGTGCACACCGTGGTGCGCTCGCTGCCCTTCTGTGGAACCGTCTGCATGCCGACGAGGTGCGCGAGGCGATCGTTCGCGAACACCACCTGACCGGCCGGATCGCTCAGCAGCATCCCCGAGTCGACGTACGACAAGATGGTACGCAGGTAAGACGAGGTGCGCTTGGCCTCGTCGTGGGCGCGGACCGTACGCTCCCCGACGCGGAGGCGCGCGAGCAGAACGTCGGGGCGGCACGGCTTGGCGATGAAGTCGTCGGCGCCCGCGGACAGTCCGCTCACCATGCTGTCGGCGTCACCATGTGCGGTGACGAGGATGAAGTAGAACGGCGTGTCCTTGCGCGCCGCGCGGACTCGACGGCACACCGACGGGCCGTCGCAGCCCGGCATCGTCCAGTCGAGGACGGCGATCTGCGGCGGGTTGGGTCCGAGCAGGACTGCGAGCGCGGCATCGCCCGTGGTGACGGGGATGACCTCGTAGCTCGAGGACTCGAGAGTCTCCGTGAGGACGCGCAGCGCGCTCGGCTGATCGTCCGCCAGCAGCACCTTCGTTCGCGTTCCAGGCTGCGTCTCCACTCCCGGCCCTTCCACTCGCTTAAGCGCTGTCACGATGTTCCCTCTGGCCCTCGGGGCCGCTGTTGATCTGCTTCGACCGGTAGCCGGAAAGATGAAGGCCGTTGCGTTTGTCCGTTGGGGGCGCTATTTGCCGGCGGTCATGATGCCCATCCGCCTGGCTCGAGCGCCGCGTCCGCTGCGTCGGGAAGAGGTCGCCGACGCCGACTGGAACGACTGGCGCTGGCAGCTGCGAAACCGCCTCACGACGCAGGACGACCTCGCGCGATTCGTCGAGCTCAGCGACGAGGAGAAGCGCGGCATTGCGGTCGCTCCCGGGCTGTTCCGCATCGGCGTTGCCCCCTATTACGCGCAGCTGATGGACCCCGTGCACGACTCCTGTCCCGTGCGCATGCAGGTCATCCCGCGACCTACAGAGGCGCACATCGCCGACGGCGAATACCGCGATCCGCTCGGCGAGGACGCGCTCTCGCCCGCCCGCGCGATCGTACACCGGTATCCGGACCGCGTGCTCCTCCTCGCGCTCGATCGCTGTGCGATCTACTGCCGACACTGTAACCGGCGGCGGATGGTCGGCCAGGACGACGGCGTCATCTCGCGCGCCGATCTCGACGAGGCGCTCGCCTACATCCGGCGCACGCCGCAGATCCGCGACGTGCTCATCTCCGGCGGCGATCCGCTGACCCTCTCCACCGACAAGCTCGAGTCGATCGTGTCGGCGGTGCGCAGCATCGAGCACGTCGACATCATCCGCATCGGCACGCGCGTGCCGGTGGCGCTGCCGATGCGCGTCGACGACGAGCTCTGCGCGATGCTGCGCAAGTACCACCCGCTGTACATCAACACACACTTCAACCACCCGAAGGAGGTCACACCCGAGGCCAGGACCGCGTGCGAGAAGCTCGCGGACGCGGGCATCCCGCTCGGGAACCAGACGGTGCTGCTGCGCGGCGTGAACTCGCAGGCGCGCACGCTCGAGGTGCTCTTCCGAGCGCTGCTGCGCATGCGTGTGAAGCCGTACTACCTGTTCCAGGGCGACCCGGTGCAGGGCACCGATCACCTGC
>JBDTCO010000018.1:0-28958 GCA_039923495.1 Polyangia bacterium | reverse complement strand
TCACGTGACCATCGGAGAGCAGCGTCTGCTTCCAGTCGCGACGCTGCGTGCCGGGGCGTAGCAACTTCTCCTCGACGCACGCGGGGCCGGCGTCGCGCAGCCAGTTGCCGAGGCCCTCGATGCGCGTCACACGACCCTGGCCCATCGCGCGCTTGAAGACGATCCCGGTGTTGTACTTGCGGCGTGCGTCGACGGCGAAGTGGTTCCAGCACACGACGCGCGCCCACTCGCGGAACAGGTCGATGTCGCTCGTGTAGTTCATCTGGTCGACGAGGTGCGCGCCACCCGGACGGCATCCGATCTCGCCGAACACGGCCTCGCCCTTCGGGGTGAGGAACCACTCCATGTGCGTGAAGCCGTCGCCCATGCCGAGCGCACCGAGCACCTTTCTGCCCAGCTCGATGCCCGGCTGGAGGCGCGGCTGGTACATGTCCTTCACCGTGATGATGACCGGACTGATCCACTCGATGGAGCGCATCTCGATCGGCTTCGGCAGGTACGCGGCGATGTTCTCGTAGGCCGGCTTGCCGTCGATGCACACGGTGTCGTAGGTGAACTCCTCGCCGACGACGAACTCCTCGCAGCTCGCCTCGGGCACGCTGCGCATCTTCGGGATCGTCTCGTCGAGCATCTTCGGCGAATCGACGCGGTAGGTGTCCGCGCTGCCCGCGCCTGCGATGGGCTTCAAGATGAGCGGGTAGCCTATTTCCTCGGCGGCGGCGCGGATCTCGCGCTCGGACGTCACGCGACGCGAGCGCGGTACGCGCAGGCCGGCGGCCCGCACGCGCTCCTTCATGAGCTCCTTGTCGCGGAAGCCGCGCACGGTGTCGGCGCTCATGCCGGGCATGCCGAAGCGATCGCGCAGCCGCGCCGCGAGGATGACGAGCGGCTCCCAGTTGGCGACGATGCGATCGATCTCGTGACCGCGCAGCCACTGCGTGACGCGCTCGATGACGTCGTCCTCGTCGAGGATGCGCGGCACCTGCAGGTAGCCCGTGAGGTACGGTCGCACGCGCGCGGGCAACGACGCACGCGGCGCATCACCGACGCCGTACACCTCGGCACCGACCTCCGCGAGGCCGCGCGTGTACTCGATCATCTCGGGGGGATACGACGGGGCGAGGAAGACGACGCGCATGGTGCAAACCTATCACTGGACGCGGCGACTTCGTGTCGGCAAGCTGCGCACCGATGCTCCGCAACGTCATCTTCGTCGCCCCCTTCGCCACCGACGTGACGATGCGCTTCGTGCGCGCCGCCGCGAAGATCCCCGGCGTGCGCCTGCTCGGCATCGTCCACACGC
The DNA here is from genome assembly GCA_039923495.1 of Polyangia bacterium. GTDB lineage: Bacteria > Myxococcota_A > Polyangia > Palsa-1104 > Palsa-1104 > JBDTCO01. Next base: position 27,655 of record JBDTCO010000018.1, on the reverse strand, counting down.
CGCCTGGCGGAAAGGACGCGCGCCTCTACCACGACGTCGTGCGCGTCACCGATCCGCTCTCCGCGCAGGACATCGCCGACGCCACGCGCGTCCTCACCAGGCGGCACGGCAAGCCGCACCGCCTCATCGGCATCCTCGAGTCCCTGATGGTGCAGCTCGGCGAGGTGCGCGAGCTCCTCTCCATCCACGGCACCGGCGCCGACGTCGCCGATCGCTTCCGCGACAAGGCCCGCATGAAGGCCGCGCTCGCCAAGGCCGGCCTGCCCGTCGCGCGCAACGCGCTCATCCGCAAGGAGGCCGACCTCCGCGCGTTCGCGGACCAGGTCGGCTTCCCCATGGTGGTCAAGCCCCCCGCCGGCATGGGCGCGCGCAGCACGCACCGCGTCGAGTCACTCGAGGGCGGCTGGGCTGCGGCGCGCGGCATGGGCGCGTCCGCTCGCAACCCCGTCCTCGCCGAGGAGTTCCTGCGCGGCAAGGAGTTCAGCTTCGAGACCATCACCATCGCCGGCGTCCCGCGCGCCGAGTCGATCTCGCACTACCTGCCCGGCTGCCTCGAGGCCGTCGAGAACCCGTGGATCAAGTGGTGCTGCATGCTGCCGCGCGACATCTCCGGGTCCGAGTACGACGGCGCCAGGAAGATCGGCCGCGCCGCCGTGCAGGCGCTCGGTCTCGACGACGGCATGACGCACATGGAGTGGTTCCAGCGCCCCGACGGCAGCTTCGTCATCGGCGAGATCGCGCAGCGTCCACCCGGCGCGAACATCAGCATCATGACCGCGTACGCGTACGACACCGACCTCTACAAGGTGTGGTGCCGCGCGGTCATCGACGGCGTGTTCGACGATCCGTGGGACCGCAAGTACGCCGTCGGCACCGCGTTCCTGCGCGGCATGGGGACGGGCCGCGTCGCCAACGTCACGGGTATCGGCGAGATCCACAAGAAGCTCGGCAAGATGATCTGCGAGGCCAAGCTCCCCGAGGTCGGGATGCGCAAGGCCGACGGCTACGAGGGCGAGGGCTACATCGTGGTCCGCGACCCGCAAACGAAGAACGTGCAGAAGGCGCTCAAGGCCATCATCGAGACGGTCCAGGTCCACTACGCGTAGCGGCGCGCTGCCGCCTGCTACCGCGCGTCGGGCGCGAGCTTGCGGTAGAGCTCGACGTACTCGCCGATGCGGTGCCTCCAGCCGACCGGCAGGCCCATGCAGGCGCGCTGCAGGCGCTGCCAGCGGGCGCGCTCGGCACCGGCGCCCGAGCCCCACACGTCGAGCGCGCGGTTGATGGCCCAGGCGAGGCCGGCCTCGTCGAAGTGGTTGAAGGTGAAGCCGGTGCCGAAGCCCGTGCGCGCGTCGTACTGGTGCACGGTGTCGGCGAGCCCACCCGTGCGGTGGACGATGGGCACCGTGCCATAGCGCAGGCTGTACATCTGGTTGAGGCCGCACGGCTCGTAGCGCGACGGCATGAGGAACATGTCGGCGCCCGCCTCGACGAGGTGTGCGCGCTTCTCGGTGAAGTGGCTCTGGTACGCGACCTGGTTCGGGAACGCGCGCTCGAGCTCTTGGAACCACTGCTCGAAGCGCGGCTCACCGGCGCCGAGCACGACGAGCTGAAAGCGTCGCCGTCGCAGGAGAGCAGGCAGGACCTTCTGGCAGAGATCGAATCCCTTCTGCCAGACGAGCCGGGACACCATCGCCACGACGGGGATCTCTCGCCGATACGTGAGCCGTGTGTGCTCGAGCAGCGACGCCTTGCAGCGCTCCTTGCCGTCGAGATGGTCTGCGTCGTAGACCGCGGGGATGAGCGGGTCGCTGCCGGGCGACCACTCGTCCTCGTCGACGCCGTTGAGGATGCCGAAGAGCACGTCGCGCCTTTGCCTCAACAGGCCGTCGAGGCCGACGCCGTGCTCGGGCGTCTGGATCTCGCGCGCGTACGTCGGGCTCACCGTGGTGATCGCGTTCGCGTGGAGGATCCCGTTGGCGAGGAAGCCGAGGTAGCCGTTGTCGAGACGCTCCTGGTGGAGCATCGAGCGCGCGGGAGCGAGGCCAGTCTCTTCGAGCACGCTCGCCGGGAACGTGCCCTGGTGCCCGAGGTTGTGGATCGTGAGCACGGAGCGCGTCTTTTCGAACAGCTTGTCCCACGCGAACACCGAGCGCAGCAGCACCGGCACGATCGCCGCGGGCCAGTCGTTCGCGTGCGCGATGTCGGGCGCAAAGCCCATGTGCTGACACGCCTTCAGCGATGCCCAGCACAGGACCGCGAAGCGCAGGTGCTCGTCGTGATCATTGCCGGTGCCGCCGCTGTAGATCGACGCGCGGTCGTACAGCGACGGGCAACGGATGAAGTACACGGGCAGGTTCGTGCCCGGCATCGGCGCCGTGAAGATGCCCACCTTCACCGTGTGCGGCCCGAGGGTGAACGAGATCTCGGGGATGACTTCGGTGAAGACGCGACCCGGCGCATGCACCCGGCGGTACATCGGCACGAACACGCGCACGTCGTGGCCGAGCGCGGCGAGGTGGCGCGGCAGGGAAGCGGACACGTCACCGAGCCCACCCGCCTTGGCGAACGGTGCGACCTCGGATGTCACGAACAGGACCTTCATGCGGCGCCCTTATAGCAGGACGAAGCATGAGGTAGCTTCTTGGCACCATGCCCATCGACGTCGTCTTTCTCGAGCCCTCGTTTCCGCCCAACCAGCGCGAGTTCGTACGCGCGCTGCATGCCGTCGGTGCCCGCGTCACGGGGATCGGCGAGCGGCCGAAGGAGTCGCTCGATCCAGAGCTGCGCCACTGGCTGACGCACTACGAGCAGGTCGGCAACATCACGAACGAGGGCGAGGTCGAGGCCAAGGTCCGCTGGCTTCAGCAGACCGTTCGTGTCGATCGGCTCGAGGCCGTCGTCGAGGCCCACGTCATGTGCGCGGCCCGCGTGCGCGAGCGCCTCGGCATCGCGGGCACCAGCGTCCGTTCCACGTTCCTTTGCCGCGACAAGCCCGCGATGAAGGACACGCTCCGCCAGGCCGGCATCCCGTGTGCGCGCACGCTCGGCTCCGGCGATCGCGAGGCCCTCGTCGCCTTCGCGAACAAGGTCGGCTACCCGTGCATCGTCAAGCCCCGCGACGCCGCGGGCGCGTCGGGCACCGTGCGCGTCGACGATCGCGCGCAGCTCGAGCAGGCGCTCGACAGCTTCCGCGTCGGCGCGGGCGGCGACATCGCCATCGAGGAGTTCATCACCGGCCACGAGGGCTTCTACGACACCATCAGCATCGGCGGCCGCGTCGTCCACGAGTTCATCACGCACTACTACCCCAACGTCCTCGAGGCGATGCGCACGCGCTGGATCTCGCCACAGTTCGTGTCGACGAACCGCCTCGACGCGCCCGGCTACCAGGGCCTGCGCGAGATGGGCCAGAAGGTCGTCACCGCGCTCGGCCTCGGCACCACCGCGACGCACATGGAATGGTTCTCCGGTCCAAAGGGCCTCGTGTTCAGCGAGATCGGCTGCCGGCCGCCGGGCGTGCGCGCGTGGGACCTCTACGCCGCCGGCAACGACTTCGACATCTACCGCGAGTGGGCGATGGCCATCGTGCACGGTCGTCCGTCGCAGCGCCTCTCGCGTCGCGCGGCGGCGGGCATCGTCGCGCTACGTCCCACGCAGGACGGCACCATCGTCGGGTACCAGGGCATCGACGAGGTGCACCACCACTTCGGCAACCACTTCATCGACGAGTACCTGCCGCAGCCCGGGACGCCGACGCAGCCCGTCGACGCGGGCTTCATGGCGAACGCGTGGATGCGCCTCCGCCACCACGACTACGACACGCTGCGCGGGATGCTCGACACCATCGGTCAGAAGGTGAAGGTCATCGCGCACTGATCGAAGCACGCACGACGCCTGCGATCGGCGCGACCATGCGCTCGACCTTCTTCGGGTCGATGGGCGACGGCCCGAACGGCACGAAGGGTGACGCGACGAGCCCGCGGTTGAGCTCGACGCACATCACCTGCTCCGGGTACTGCGTGGCGTAGACGTAGCCCATCGTCGACGGGTGGAGCGCGTACGTGGCGTTCTTCTGCGCCGTGATCCCGGCCTCGTCGTAGGCGGCCACCAGCGCCTCTGCGAGCGCAGGCGCCGCGGCAAAGCTGCCGTCGGCGGTCGCGCAGATGAGATCCACCTGTGGACGCTCGGGCCACGTCGCGTAGACGTCCGGCTCGTACGCGGCGTGCAGCGCGGTGACGATGTTGCGATCGACGATCTCGATGCCGACCGAGCGCGGCGAGAACGAGTGCAGCTGCAGCGCGAGCCCACCACGGACGGTGCAGACCTCGTGATAGGCCCCCGCCACGAGCGCGTGATACGCGCGGTGCATCTCGACGAGCAGGTCGCGATCTTCCGGCGCGTCGATGTACGGCGCGAGCCCCGGCGTCAGCCCATCGACGACCCGTCCATCGCTGGCGGGGCCGAGCACGCGGTTCGGATCGATGAAGGTGCGGGGGAACAGGCAGCGCGCGAACACGACCCCGATGCCGTCGGCGGGCAGCGTCGACGCGAGCCACGCGGCGCCGTCGGGCGCACCGACGTCGGTGTTGACGAAGAAGAAGTGCTCGAGCTGCGCGGGCAGCTCGCTCTTCATCTTCCTCGCGAGCGAGAAGTAGTCCTCGGGGCGTGTGGCACCGTGCGGCACCTCGACGAGGAGCCAGCCTCGCGGCGCGCCAGCAGGCGGGTGGACGGTGATCTCGCAGATGCCGGGAAGGGACGAAAAGGCGGGGAGATCCATGGCGTGCACAGCCTAAGCGACCTCGGGGCACAAGAGGGGCTGGCGCGGCTTGCGATCCTCTGTTGATATGCGCCGCCCGTCATGTCTCAGGCACGTCCTTCCACCATCGCGGTCCTCGGCGCCCAGCGCTTCGACCCTTCGCTACACGACGCTGTTGCGGCGCTCGACGTGCGGGGTCGCATCGCGATCGTCACCGCCGGCTGGCAGGAGCGCGAGGCCGAGGACGAGGAGCTGGCCGAGCACCTCGGCGGCCACGTCATCAACCTGCGCCTGCACGCGCGCGCCGACGAGGTCTTCACCGAGGACACCGAGCTTCGCGACGCGCACCGCGAGCGCCAGGAGGTGCTGCGTCACCGTCAGGACTTCTACCGCGTCAGGCTCGAGTACAGCCTCGAGGCCGAGCGCGTGATCCGCCACCGTCAGGTCCCGGCCGCGATCCTCGCCGAGCAGGCCGAGGAGTCCGCGTGGGCGATCCGCGAGCTCGACGAGTGGCACCTGCGCGCCTGCGCCGAGATCCGCTCCGCGTTCGAGGCGAAGTGGAAGCCGCTCGAGCGCCCATCGGTGGCGCGCCACCACGAGGAGCTCGCCGGGCTGCTCGAGGAGTGCACGCTCGTGGCGATCGCAGGCGGTCAGGTCGCGACGCTGCTCAACCGGCTCCAGCTCTTCGACATGGCGACCCTCATCGGCCCCCGTCCGATCGCCGCGTGGTCGGCCGGCGCGATGGCGCTGTCGGACACGGTCGTGCTCTTCCACGATGATCCGCCGCAGGGTCCGGGCGCGAGCGAGGTCCTCGACGCGGGGCTCGGCCTCCTGCCCGGCGTCGTGGTGCTCCCGCAGCCCGAGACGCGCCTGCACCTCGACGATCACGAGCGCGTCGAGCGCCTCGTGCGCCGCTTTCAGCCAGCCCGCTGCGTGGCGCTGCCGTCGCGCTCCTGGGTGATGTGGAAGGAAGGCATGCTCGAGCAGCCGCATGACGTCGTCGAGCTCGCCATCGACGGAACCTCGGGTCCGCTCGGGGGCGCGCGATGAAGAAGAAGAAGAAGCGCGGGATCGCCATCGAGGTGTTCCTCGCGGACAGCCCCGACCATGGCAAGGCGGAGGCGTTCCTCGCCTCGCACCAGTTCCCGCTCGTCGAGGACACGCAGTGCACCTTCGTGTGGTTCGGCCACGCCGACGGCGTCGCGCTGCGCCACTGGATCTTCGGCCTCGAGACCTCGAGCTCGCTGCAGCGCGCGCCCAACACCGACCTCTGGTACCTCACCCTCGAGATCCCGCCGCGCTCGCGCGTCGAGTACAAGTACGAGATCTACGAGCACGGCGGCTCGCGCTGGGTCGAGGACCCGCGCAACCCGCACCGCGCGCGCGATCCGTTCGGCGCCAACTCCGTGCTCCAGAGCTCCGGGTACGAGGAGCCGACGTGGACGCACGTCGATCCCCTCTCGCGTCCGGGCTTCATGGACACGTTCGGCTTCGAGAGCCGCGCGCTCGGGGCTCGCAAGGGTCACATCTACCTACCTGCGCGCTACCGACGCTCCCGTCAGTACCCACTCCTCGTCGTCCACGACGGCAGCGACTACCTCAACTACGCCGGCCTGAAGACGACCCTCGACAATCTCATCCACCGGCTCGAGATCCCTGAGATGATCGTGGTGTGTACCGACTCGCCCGACCGGCTCCGCGAGTACGCCAACGACGAGCGCCACGCGCGCTTCCTCACCGAGGATCTCTACCCGAGCCTCGCCGGTCGTCTGCCGCTCATCGATCGTCCCGCCGCGCGCTGCCTCATGGGCGCGAGCTTCGGGGCCGTCGCCTCGTTCTCGACGGCGTGTCGCTATCCCGGCTTCTGGGGACGGCTGCTGCTGCAGTCGGGCTCGTTCGCGTTCACCGACATCGGCACGAGCAACCGTCGAGGCCCGCTCTTCAACAACGTCGTGAAGTTCATGAACCAGTACCGCTCGGCACCCAAGGCCGTGAGCGAGCGCGTCTTCATGAGCTGCGGTGTTTACGAGTCGCTCATCTACGAGAACCGCTCGCTCGTCCCGATGTTGCAGGAGACGGGCATGGAGACGAAGTTCGTCGAGGCCCGCGACGGTCACAACTGGGAAAACTGGCGGGATCGACTCCGGGAGGGCCTCTCGTGGCTCTTCCCGGGGCCGCTCATGTTCGTCTATGAATGATCCGTTTATGACTGCTGCACGCGTGAAGAAGGATCGAATCTAGTGGCCGAGGTCATCCGTCATATCGGGCTCTCGCTGGGCGCCGACATCTGCTGGCCCCTGTGCTTCGAGGGGATCATGGGTCGTCTCGCCCTCGCGGTCCCGCACGAGGGCGACACGGTCCGCTTCGCCATCGAGCGCGTCAGCATCGAGCCGTTCGATCTGCGCCAGCCGTGCAAGTACGACCTCGTCATCGACAGGCTCACGCACTGGTTCCACACGAGCCGCGAGTGGATCAAGAAGTCGATCATCATGGACGACCTCTACGTGTTCAATAACCCGTGGAGCATCCAGTCCAACGAGAAGCACACGTCGTACTGCGCGATGATGAAGCTCGGCATGCCCGTCCCCGAGACGTGGATGATCCCGCCGAAGAGCTACGAGGCCTCACCCGACCTCAAGCCCACGCTCAACCGCTACGCCAAGCTCTTCGACGTGCCGAAGATCGGCGAGCGCATCGGCTGGCCGATGTTCCTCAAGCCCTACGACGGCGGCGGCTGGCGCTCGGTCACGCGCGTCAAGAACGCCGAGGAGGCGTGGAAGGCCTACGAGGAGTCGGGCAAGTCAGTGATGCACGCGCAGGCGTCCATCGAGGGCTACGACTCGTTCGTGCGCTGCATCGGCTTCGGTCCGCAGACGCGCTGCGTGTCGTACGCGCCCGACGCCCCGCTGCACGATCGCTACACGATGAAGACGGACTTCCTGCCGGCCGTCGACGAGGATCACCTGCGCAAGGTGTGCCTCGTCATCAACGCGTTCTTCGGCTGGGACTTCAACTCGTGCGAGTCGCTGCACAGGGGCGGCGTCTGGTACCCCATCGACTTCGCGAACCCGTGCCCGGACTCGCAGGTCACGTCGCTGCACTATCACTTCCCGTGGATGGTCCGCTCGTATCTCCGCTGGGCGATCTTCTGCGCGACGACGAAGCGCAAGATGCGCCGCAACCTCGACTGGGATCCGTTCTATGCGATCGCGGAGAAGGATCTCTCGTACACCGAGAAGCTCGACGCCTACGCGGCCATCGCCGATGCCCGCTTCGAGACCGCCCGCTTCGAGGAGTTCTGTGCGAAGCACCTCGGCCACCTCGACGACGTCATCGACGAGTTCTTCGGCACCGAGGACGCGAAGGCCGCGATCCGCGCGAAGGTCGCCGCGCTCTATCCGCCGCACGAGGTCGAGCGCTTCACCGAAGTCTTCTGGAGCCGCATCCAGCTGTGGCGCGCGGCAGGTTGCCCATGAGCGAGTCGTTCGTGAAGTCACGCTGGTACTCGGATCGGCTCGGCCGCGAGTGCACCGTCGCGCGCTGGGGTGACTACGGCCAGCCCGTCCTCATCTTTCCGACGGCAGGTGGTGACGCGGAGGAGGTCGAGCGCATGCAGCTCATCCGCGCGCTGCAGCCGCTGCTCACCTCGGGCCGCATCAAGGTCTACTCCATCGACAGCGTCGCGGGCCACGTGTGGTTCCACAAGGAGGGCAGCCCGGCCTTCCGCATGGCGATGCAGAACGCGTTTCACCAGTTCATCCGTCACGAGGTCGTGCCGGCCATCCACACGGACTGCCGCTCGGAAGACATCGGCATCTGGACGACGGGCGCGTCCATCGGCGCGTTCCACGCGGCGGCGATGGTGTGTCGCTTCCCCGACGTGTTCCACCGCGCGCTGCCGATGAGCGGCACGTTCGACCTCATGCGCTTCATCGAGGTCGACACGCCGACGGACGCCTTCCGCGCCGCCTCGCCGCTGTACTTCTTGCCCTACCTCTCGGGTCGTCACCTCGAGCTCCTGCGCACGCGTTACATCCATCTCGCGACCGGCGAGGGCAAGTGGGAGAACATCGGCGAGAGCTGGAAGCTCGCCCAGGCGCTCGGCGCGCGCGGCATCCCGAACCGCGTCGAGTCATGGGGTCCGAACGCGGACCACGACTGGGTCACCTGGCGCGACAAGCTCCCCAAGTACCTCGAGGCCTGGACCACCAAGACATGAGCGATCAGCGAGGCCACAAGACCGCCGGCTCGATGGATGCCGAGACGCGGCGCGACTTCATGCGCACGCTGCTGGGCGACATCCACGCGCTCGAGCGCATGGTGCAGAACGACTCGTTCGAGCGCGGCGTCACGCGCATCGGCGCCGAGCAGGAGATCTTCCTCGTCGACCGCGCCATGCACGCGACGGGCGGCGCGATCGACATCCTCGATCGCATCGACGACCCGCACTTCACCACGGAGCTCGGGCTGTTCAACCTCGAGATCAACGTCGATCCGCAGCCCGCCTCGGGTCAGGGGCTCGCGCAGATCGAGGCGCAGCTCACGATGCTGTACGACAAGCTGCGTCGCACCGCGAGCTCGCTCGACATCGAGCCAGTGCTGGCCGGCATCCTGCCCACGCTCGACAAGACCGATCTCGGCCTGCACAACATGGCGCCGAAGCCGCGCTACCACGCGCTGAACCAGGCGATGAACCAGGAGCGCGGGGCCGCGTACGACTTCTCGATCCGCGGCCTCGACGAGCTCGAGATGCGCCACGACACCGTCATGGTCGAGGCGTGCAACGCGAGCTTCCAGACGCACCTCCAGATCTCGCAGCCGGAGCGCTTCACCTCATCCTACAACCTCGCGCAGGCGCTCGCCGCACCGGTGCTCGCCGCGGCGACCAACTCGCCGGTGCTGTTCGGCCGCCGCCTGTGGTCAGAGACGCGCATCGCGCTGTTCGAGCAGTCGTGCGACATCCGCACGCCGGGCCTGCACCTGCGCGATCAGATGGGCCGCGTGTCGTTCGGACGCGACTGGGTCCGTGGCAGCGTCGTCGACATCTTCAAGGAGGCCGTCGGTCGCTTCCGCGCGCTCGTCACGTCGAGCGGTCACGACGATTCGTGCAAGGAGCTCGACGCGGGTCGCATCCCCAACCTGCGCGCGCTGCGCTTGCACTCCGGCACCATCTATCGCTGGAACCGCGCCTGCTACGACGTCTCGCCGAACGGCAAGCCGCACCTGCGCATCGAGCAGCGCGTGCTGCCGTCGGGGCCCACCATCCCCGACGAGGTGGCGAACATGGCGCTGTGGCTCGGTCTCATGATCGAGCTCGGCGCCACCATCGACGACATCGCCGATCGCATGGCCTTCGACGACGCGCGCGCCAACCTGTACGCGGCTGCGCGCGAGGGCCTCGCAGCGCGCCTCACGTGGATCGACGGCGAGAGCCGCCTCGCGCAGCCCCTCATCCTCGATCACCTGCTGCCGCTCGCGCAGGCCGGCCTCGATCGGGTCGGCGTGCACCCGGCCGACTCGCGTCGCTACCTCGGCATCGTCGATCAGCGCGTGCGATCCCTCCGCACCGGCTCGCGCTGGATGCTCAACAGCCTGGCCGCCATGAAGGGCGCGGCGTCCTCGGGCGCGCGCGCGACGGCGCTCGTCACGGCGATGATCGACCGGCAGAAGAGCGGCAAGGTCGTCTCCGAGTGGGAGCCTGCCGAGCTGGCCGAGCACGACGCGACTCGCAGCACCGCGCACAAGGTGTCGCAGTTCATGACCACCGACATCTTCACCGTGCGCTCCGACGAGCCGCTGCGCCTCGCCGCCCAGCTCATCGAATGGGAGAAGCTGCACCACCTCGCGGTCGAGGACGACAAGAGCCGCCTCGTCGGGCTGCTCACCGCGCGCTCGGTGAAGCGCTTCCTCGACGAGCACCCGCTCGAAGAAGGCGGCGGCGACACGCCGGTGTCCGAGCTCATGCTCCGCGAGCTCGTCACCGTGGGACCGGACACGCGCACGCTCGATGCGATCAAGCTGGCGCGCAAGCACAAGGTCGGCTGCCTGCCCGTCGTCCAGGACGGCCACCTCGTCGCGATGCTCACGGAAGAGCACCTCGTGAAGTTCGCGTCGAACGTGATCGCTCAGGAGCAGCGCGAGTCGAAGTCGTGAGCTGGTACCGCAACCTGCCGCATCGCGAGCTCGGGCGCATCGTCGGAGCAGTGCCGGGCGCGACGCTGGTCGTCGTCGCGGCAATCCACGGCAACGAGCCCGCGGGCCTCGAGGCCATGCGCCGCGTGCTCACCCAGCTCACGCCCGGCCAGCTGCGCGGAGAGGTCGTCGCGTTCGTCGGTAACCACGCGGCCGTCAAGCAAGGCGTCCGCTACCAGACGAGCGACCTCAACCGCGCGTGGCGGCGCGAGCAGATCTCGGAGATCCGCGAGCGCGCCGATCTCGAGCACGAGCTGGCCGAGCTGCGCGAGCTCCACGACGAGCTGGAAGCCGCGGAGGCGCGCAGCCGCGGCCCGATGCACCTCGCCGACCTGCACACGTCGAGCGCGCCCGGCGTGCCGTTCATGATGCTGGCGAACGACGAGCCGCACCGCGCGTTCGTGCAGCACTTCGGGGTCCCCGCGATGATGGGCCTCGATGCGCACATCGCCGGCGTCCTCTCCAACTACGTCAGCACGCGCGGCTGGATCGCGTTCTCGATGGAGGGTGGCCAGCACGAGTCGCCGGCGTCCGTCGACGCGCTCGAGGCGGCGGTGTGGCAGTCGCTGCACGCCGCGGGTCAGCTCGTCGGCGGTGCGCACGCCGATCGCGTCCAGGCCGCGCGGAGCGAGCTCGATCGCATGCGCGGAGATCTTCCCCGCGTGCTCGAGGTGAGCGGCCGCCACGCCATCGTCGAGGAAGATCACTTCGTGATGGAGCCCGGCTTCCGGAACATCCACCGGGCCCAGCGTGGCCAGCTCCTCGCGCGCGATGCCCGCGGCGAGATCCGCGCGGAAGAAGATGGGCTCGTGATCCTCCCGCTCTACCAGGGCCTCGGCAACGATGGGTTCTTCTGGGGCCGCGAGCTGCCGCGCTAGCTCGTCGTCTGGATCACGCGCGTCCCGGCATATGAGCACACAGATCTCACCGGAGCTTTCTCTATGACGACACTCTTCGAAGCGGCCGCGGAGCTCTACCGCGCCGCGCCGTGGAAGACCCTGCGCAACGGGGACGTGCTGGTCGTCGACTGCGCCGCGCTCGGCCTCGTCGATGCGCGCGTCTCGGTGATGGGCAACGCGAAGGACCAGTATGGCTTTCTGCTGTTCGACGACGAGCACGACCTCGACCTGTTCATCGAGTACGCGAGCGTCGCTGTCGATGCGCCTCGCACCAAGCTCACCACCGCGCAGCGCAAGGTCGGGTACCTCGCGCTCGACTTCTCGCCACGTGATCAGGTTGGCATCTACGCGGTGAAGCGCATGAGGGAGCTGACCCCACCCGACGCGGAGGACGCACGGACCCTCGCGGTGGTCACCGAAGGCATCGTCGCCTTCTGGGGCAAGCACGGCGCGACGATCCGCTCACAGGAGGACGACGACGAGCTCGCACACAGTGTGACGACCGAGGCCGGCATCGAGATCACGGTCAGTGGTCCTCTGTACGACGGCGACGAGGAGATGCGTCACTTCGCCATCGACCTGCCGATGCCGCTCATACGTCCGGGCGCCGCCGCGCCGAGCACGCCTCGCAACGCGCAATGTCCTTGCGGGAGCGGCAAGAAGTACAAGGTGTGTCACCTCGAGAAGGACGCAGCCGCGCTCGCGCCATCACCGGAGCTCCTGAACTTCTTGCGCGAGCGGCTCGACGCCCGCCTGCTGCGCTTCGGAAGGTCGCTCTTCCGCGAGGAGTTCCTCGACTTGCCGGGCCTCGTCGTCGCCGACCTCGACGACGACGATCTGACCATCGCGCCGGTGCTGGTCGCTTTCGCCTCGCATCACTTCGTGTGGGACGAGCTCGAGGGACGGACCGTTGGTGATGCATACCTCGCGACTCACCGCGACGAGCTCGAGCCGGCAGAGTTCGCCAGCCTCGAGGCGCACAAGCAGGCGTGGCTCTCGCTGTGGCAGGTGACCGCGGTGGTGCCGGGCGAGTCCGTCACGCTCCTCGATCTACTGACCGATGAGACACGCACGGTCGTCGAGCGCACGGCCAGCCGGACGCTGCGCGTGCACATGATCGTGCTGGCGTACATCGTGGACTTCGCGGAGTCGTCGCAGCTCTACGGCATGTACGGTCGCCCGCTCCCCGTCGACATCGGCGAGCCGCTCGCCATGGCGCTTCGAAAGGCGCTGCTCCCGAAGCAAAAGAAGGGCACCTCCGCGGAGCGCCTTCGCGAGCTGCCCGCACAGGCGCGCCTTCTGGACGCGTTCGTCGATGCGATGAACGCGGTCCTGCACGCGCCTGCGCCCGAGCTCATCACGACGAGCGGCGAGCCGTTGCTCGTGACGATCGATCACTTCGCGATCGTGTCAGGTGATACTGATTCCCACGTCGACGCGCTCGTCGCTGCGGGCTTCGCCGATGACGGCAGCGACGAACAGCCGCGCCGGCTCCGCCTGCTCGACGGCAACAGCATCGTAGGCATGGTGGACCTCTCACCCGCCGCGCTCATGCTGCAGACGATGTCGATCGCGCGCGCCGATCGTGTGCGCGCGATCGTGGAGAAGGCGCTCGGCGGATCGATCCACCATCGCCTGCGCACGCACTCGGATCCGGCCGCGACGATGGACCGTCCGCACTCGGAGCATCGCGCGCCGGAGCCGATGTCGCCGGGGCTCGCGGCTCAGCTGGCCCAGATCGCCGCGGCACACTGGCGCACTTGGTGCGACCAGCCCGTGCCAGCGCTCGCGAACAAGACGCCGCGTCAGGCGGCGCGCACGAAGGTGGGGCGGCCGAAGCTGCTCCGGCTCCTTCGCGACTTCGAGACGCGCTCGACTCCGGGGGATCCACTCGGCCCCGACCTCGTGAAGCTGCGTGCGGAGCTGGGCCTCGGGCCAGACGAGCGCTGACGAGCGCCCGGAAGAAGATCGTCGTCGAATGTAGATCGTGGAAGTGCCGCCCTGAGCCTCAGCGCAGGGCCTTGTCCAGCGTCTCGGCCACGAGCGCGGTGTGGTTGACCGCGCGCTGCGAGATGGCCGGCTTGCCCCCGAAGTAGCCGAACGCGCGCAGCGAGTGCGTGGTCACCGTGTCGTCGGAGGGGAGCACGAGCGAGTACCTGCTCGTGAAGGCATCGCCCGTCTCGGGCATGGCCGCGTGCGAGCGCGACCACGCCCCCATCGCGAAGGCGGAGTGACAGGAGACGCACGAGTTGTCGTCGACCTTCTCGAGCCGCGGGTTCTCGAGGCGCAGCACCTTCGCGGCGCCGTCGTCGAGCCGCGCGCCGTCCGCGCTCGCGGCCTGCGCGTCGTAGAGCGACGACACGCTGACCATCGCGACGGGCTCGGGGATGAGCTCGCCCGTGCGCGTGTCCTCGTCGGCGGACGACGAGAGCGTGCGCGTGAAGAACTCGGTCGTGGTCGAGCCGATCGCCTCGGGCGTGTACTGACCTGCGTGCACATCGAGCGCCTCCATGCGCCATTGCTGCGCCTCGCCACCGACGGCGGGAGGGCCATCGGGGGTGACGCCGCCGGTGGAGTCGCCGAGCTGCTCGAAGAACGCCATCCGCGAGAGGTTGGTGGTGCCGACGTACTCGAGCAGCAGGGCCTTGAGCGCGGTCGCGTACGGACCGTCGACCCCCTCGGCGAGCATGGTCGGGTGCACGCTCAGGCCCTCGGTGGCGTCGTGGTGATCTCTGAGCGCGAGCACCCGCGCGGAGAGCGAGAGGAGGTCGGCGCGCCCCAGGCGATAGATGGCGTGGATGGCGGCATCGCGCGTGGAGGTCGTACCGCCGATGGTGAGCACCGGCTGGAAGACGAGCCGCACCTCGGGCTCGCAGCCAGCGGCGTCGGTGCTGCAGATATCGAGGCGCGCGGCGACGACGCGCGCCTCGCCCAGCACGTCGTCGTTCGAGCGTGCGTCCTCGCCCTGGACGAGCTGCGGGACCATCGAGAGGTCGGCGCTCGACAGGAGCGGCCCATACGCGGTGCCATCTTTGGGTGCGAGCAACCGGCCCGGATCGGCAGACAGCGGAAACAGAAAGGAGACGTCGTCGAGGCCGACGATGGACTTGTTCGACGCGGACGTGCAGCCAGCGAGCGAGCCGAAGAGGACGAGAGCAGCGAGGCGACGCATCTGGGCATCACGACAGCAAGGTCCAGGCCGCGACGAGCACGCGAGCATTTCAGCGCGTTACGGGAGCCGCGACGAATTTTCGAGGGCGCCACACGACGACTTTCCGAGGACTCAGCGACCCACGGCGGTCAGGAGCCGCGCCCGCTGCGCTCAGCGTACCCACGCGAACGCGCGCTCGAGCTCCGCGCGGCCGTTGGTCGGGTACCAGCGGCCGTGGGCGATGATCACGCGCTCGGGATCCCAGCCGATGAGCTCCTGCACGACCGTGCGCAGCTCGGCGCGCTGCTTGCGAAACGAGAAGCGCATGTCGGGGGGCGCTGTGCCGTGGGGATCGAGAGGACCCGTCACCGCGAGCAGCGCGCGCAGCCACAGGCACGTGATGCGCGACCGCTCGAAGTTCTCGATGAGGTCGGTCAGGATGAGCGTGCGCGACGCCGCGTGGAAGAACACGGCCTCGCTGAAGAGCGAGCCGTGGACCACCCGGGTCGCGAGAGACGGCGCCCACGGCAAGGGCGCGCTGCCTGCGAGGTCGATCGTCGACGGCAACGGCGCGCCGCTCCATGGGGGCTCGGCTGCCACGCTCGCCACGCTCGCCGCAGGGAAGCGTGCGTGCCACGCGCTCGTGAAGCTCGTGTGCAAGCGGTTGGGCGCGACGATCCAGCGCACCTCACCGAGCGCGCCGATCTCGGTGGCGAGCGCCTCGCTCGGGGCGATCGGCGAGTGGAGCCACAGGCCGCCGTCGGGCAGGCGTACGACCGTCATGCGCGGCGTGAAGGGCAGGCGCAGCCCGTAGTAGCGCATGCGGAGCTCATCGCCGTCGGCGATCCACACGTCGTCGGTCACCGGCTTGAGCCGGCCGACAGGCTCGTACGTCCGGAGGCAGCTCATCGTCTTCGGACTCCCGCGCGGACTCCCGCACCGCCGAGGCGCTGCACGAGCTCGCGGTGATCGGGGAGCATCGCTCGTTGGGCCCGCTCATCCATGTCAGAGCACGTAGGGTACGTCGACTCCTGCCGTGAGAACAAAGGCTTTTCCCTGGTCGCACGGAACGCAGCGGCCGCGCGCAGCGCTCCTTTGGCGAGGACCGTAAAGGAAGATCCGGCGCGTCCACTCGTAGCAGGGAACATGCAGCCCGCGCATCAATCCATGGCAGAGCGACGTCGTGCTGCCGAGGACTTCATGCTCGGTGCGCAGCAGAAGGTCGAGATGCTGCGCCTCGTCGAGGAGGCGTGCGTCGACACGTGGCGAGCCGACCGTATCGCGGGCTGGGTAGGCATCGGCGTCGCATCCGTCATGCTCGCGGTCGTCGGTTCGATGATGGTGAGCCGTTCGAGCTGGCTGCCCTTCGCACTCGTCGCGGGCGGCGTCCTCGGGTTCTCGCTGCTCCTGCTCCTGTTCATCCAGCGTCGACGGAACGGGACGCGCCATCCTGTGTATCGCGTGCTGCACGACCGCGCGTCGGATCTCCTGTCCGTCGATCGCATCTCGACGCCGGACCTCGACATCCTGTGCCTCAGGACCCGCGAGGACATTCTTCAGCTCCACGTCAGCCCGTCTCGCGCGGCGACGCTGCTGCTCGCCATCCAGCGAGGCCTCCGGGTGCGCTGACAGCACGCGCGCCTTGACAGCATGGTTAGCAGACGCTAACCATGGCATGTGCAGCGGTTGCCCTTCTTCATCGACCCGGAAGATCCGCCTTCCAAGCAGGCGCTCCTCGAATCGGCGCTCGATCTCTTCGTGCGGGACGGAGTTCGCGAGGCCAGCCTCCGCGCGATCGCCACCCGGGCGGGTTTCTCGAACCCCGTCCTGTTCAAGTTCTTCGAGAACAAGGATGCGCTCGCGTTGCATCTCTTCGAGCGCTGCTACGAGCGCCTCGTTTCAGACGTGGCGCGCGTCCTCACTGCGCCGGGTCGGTTCGACGTGCGGTTGCGGGCGCTGCTCACGGCCCTGCTGCGGCTGTTCGACGAGTCGCCGGAGGCCGTGCTCTTCGTGACCGAGGAGCTCCGACGCTTCTGGCCGCGCATGACACAGCGGCTCAAGGCACGGACCGCGCTGACCCTCGTCCGTGGCTTCTTCGAGGACGGCGTGAAGGCGGGCGTCGTCGGCAAAGACGTGAGCGTGCCGATGCTCGTCACCGCTTTCTGGGGAACGCTCGCCCAGTTCTGCAGGCAGGTGTACTTCCGCGAGGTCCGCGGGACCGCGCGCGCGCATGTCGGCGAGCTCGAAGCGTTGATCTCGAAGATGGCTGCCGCGTAGCGCTTGCCGACCCCAGAGGAGCTTCACATGAACGAGCCGATTGTCGTGTCGTGCACCGGGAGGACGAAATGAAGATGGTGGTGTTTGGAGCGACGGGTGGAACGGGGAAGAGCCTCATCGAGCGCGCGCTCGCAGCGGGGCACGACGTGGTCGCGGTGGCGCGGCAACCGCAGGCGGTCGCTGCCCATCATGAGCGGCTCGTGGTGGTGAAGGGAGATGTCCTCGTCCTGGAGACCGTCCGCGCGGCGGTTCGTGGATCGGACGTGGTGATCTCCGCGATCGGCCCGGCCAACAACAAGCGGCCGGGGACGCTCGTCTCCGATGGAGTCGCGAACATCATCGCCGCCTGCACGGCCGAGGGCGTGAAGCGCTTCGTCTTCGAGAGCGGCATCATGGTCGGCGATGGGCGCGGGCTGTCCGTGATGATGCGCATCGGGCTCGCGATGTTCCGGTGGAGAAATCGCGCCCTCTGCGCCGACAAGCGCATCGCGGAGGCGGCCATCCGGGCCAGCGCGCTCGACTGGGTGATCGTGCGGCCGGCCACGCTGGTTCACGAGCCCGCGCGGGGCGGCTACAGGTTCGGAACCGACATCGACCTCAATTTGCGAAAGACGTTGCCCCACGCGGACGTGGCGGAGTTCCTCGTTCGAGTCGCCGGAGATGCGACCATGAAGTCGGAGGTCATCGACATCGGCTTCTGAGCGAGTTCGGCTATCGTGCTCGGCGATGCGCGCCCCGGCAACCGACGTCCTCGCAAGCCGCGCGACACGGTGGTATGCGACGATCCTCTCGCTGCTGCACACGTTGACGGCCGTCGCCTGGCTCACGTACCGGCACATCCCGAAGCTCGCGACGAGCCCGCGCGCGATCTGCTGGCCGCTCTTCGAGGACTGCGCGAGCTGGCGCCAGCACTTCGACGAGCGCGAGGTGCTGGCGTGGCTGGTCGTGTACATGGCGCTCGGCGTGGTGGGCGCCGCCCTCTTCTTGCTGCGACGTCCGCGCGCGGGGCTGATCGTGTTCGTGGCGACGACGCTGCTCGGCGCGGCGCTGTACGCGCTCGACTACAGGCTGCGCTTCAACCAGATCTACATGTTCAGCTGGGTGGTCATCGTGTTCCTGCTCGTGCGCGACAAGCTGGTCGTGCTGCAGGCGCTCGTGGCGTCGTTCTACTTCTGGGCGGGCACGCTCAAGCTCAACCGCGAGTGGGTGAGCGGTGCGGCGCTGTACGCGAAGCCATGGCTCGTTCCGCCGTCGCTGATACCGGCGTCGTGCGTGTACGTGCTGGTGCTCGAGCTCGTGCTCTGCTGGGGGCTCTTCTCCTCGCGTGCGCGCGTGCGATGGATCGTGTACGCGCAGCTCGTGCTGTTTCACGTCGTGTCGTTCGGCGTGGTCGGCTACTTCTACCCGCTGCTCATGCTCGGGCTCGGCGCCGTGTATCCGCTCGGCTGGCTGAGCGGTCCTGGGACGACGCTCTGCGCCTCCACGCTGCGTTCGCACCGACGCATCGTGTTCGCCGTCGTCGGCGCGTTCTCGATCTTCCAGCTCGTGCCGCACCTGTTTCCCGGTGACACGGCGGTCACTGGCGAGGGGCGCCTGTTCGCGTTGCACATGTTCGACGCCCGCATCGAGTGCACGGGCGGTGGCACCCTCGTCGCGCCCGACGGCAGCACGGAGCATCGCGAGCTCATCGACTACACGGCCGACCTGCGCTCGCGCTGCGATCCGCTGGGGATCTACGGCACGGTCCGCTGGCTGTGCGGCGACCTGTCGCAGCGCGGCGACACGCGTCGGCTCGACGTCTCCATCTCCGCGCGACGCACCACCGATGCGCACATGCGGCCTCTCATCGAGGTGAACGACATCTGCCACGCGCACCTCGGCTACTCGCCGTGGCACCACAACGTGTGGATTTTGGGGGATTAGTGTACGGTTTCGCCCCCGGCTCTTCATGAGAGCCGACACCCTTGGAGGGGCGATGACGAAAGTTTCAATGCATGTCGTAGCAGGATTCGCATTCATGGCGCTGGTCGCCGTGGGCTGCGGAGGCAGCAGCGGAAAGAACAACCCCGATGCTGGGACCATGATCGTCACGACGTGCACGCCCGATGCGAAGACGTGTGTGAACAACAACGTCGCCGCGCAGTGTGCGTCGGACGGCAAGTCGCTCATCGCGTACTCGTGCAATGCCGGCGAAGTCTGCACCGCCGGGGCATGCGTCGCCGATCCTGCGGTGGCGTGCACCGCTGCCGCGAACACGTGCATGGACGGCGCGACCGCGCTGCACTGCTCGGCCACGGGCAAGGGCTTCGACGTCGTCGTCTGTCCGAAGAACACCGCGTGCGTCGACAACGGCAACTGCCAGGGCGCCTGCACGGTCGGGAGCTCGTACTGTGACAACGTCGGCACGGTCCAGACCTGCACCGACGGCTTCAGCTACACAGCCACCACCTGCCCGGCCAGCCAGTACTGCGTCGACACGAACGGCCCGTCCTACCAGACGGCCGCCTGCAAGGCATCGGACTGCCAGCCAACGGTGTCGAACGGCTGCGGCGGCGCGAACACCGTCTGCGGCAACGCCAACGACATGACGGCGCCCAATCAGCAGACGACCGTCTCGCAGTGCGTCGGGACGCCGACCGGCTACCACTGGAGCACCAGCACCTGCACGGGCGGCTCGGTGTGCAGCCCGACGCAGAATAGCTGCAACAACGTCCGGTTCGCGGGCTGCACGGAGACGCAGTGCACGCCTGGCCAGACGTCTTGCTACAACGACGGCTACCAGACGTGCGGCGCCGACGGCAACTGGTTGCCCACGGTCACCGCGTGCAACGCTGCCGGGAGCACCACGCTGACCACATGCATCAGCGGCCCGACGGGCGCGATCTGCGGTGATCCCGCGTGCTCGTACAACAACGCCGGTGTCTGCGACAGCGCGGGCAAGTATCACACGTGCGGCGCCGACGGGAAGGTGAGCACGACGGCGACCGCGTGCACGAGCGGACTCTGCGTCCCGAACGGCGACGTCGGAACCTCGTCGAGCTATCGCCCCGGTCAGTGCGTCGTGCAGTGCCAGGACGGCGATCAGCGCTGCAACAACAGCGGCAACGGCACCACCTACGAGACGTGCGCCGGCGGCCTGTGGGGCGCTGCCAAGCAGTGCATGGCCACGGGCGGAGGTGTCGCGCTGTGCAACAACACCACGTCGACCGCGGGGCGTCCGGCGATCTTCTGCGGTGAGTGCGTCAACGGCGCGACGCGCTGCGATGGGGACCAGATCCAGACCTGCGCGAACAACACCTGGGGTGCCGACACGGCATGCACGGTCGGTGTCTGCCAGACGAACTACAATTCGAACAACACGCAGACGAGCGTGTGCCGCGCCCAGTGCATCCCGGGCAGCCTGACGTGCCAGGGTGGCGGTGTGCAGGATCCGGTCTCGCGCATGTTCGGCACGACCGCGGTCGTTGCCTGCGATCAGACGGGCAAGCTCGGCGCGCAGACGGCCTGCGACAGCGGCAAGCTCTGCCGCACCGGGCCGAGCTCCAACGGCGCGCAAAGCACCAGCCCGGACGGCATCGTGCTCGGTTGCGTCACGTGCGTCGGTGGCCAGAACGCGTTCGGCCTGCCGGACACGCGCTGCTCGAACGCCGACGACACCGCGACGAATATGGTGAACGGCGACGGCTTCGTCGAGACGTGCCTTCCGGACAGCTCCGGCTGGGACATCGCGAAACACTTCCAGTGCGTCACGCCGAACAATTACTGCGCGCCGGCGAGCTACTACTACAACCTGCCGACGAACACGAACCCGAACAACCAGCTGCCGTTCCCCGCCAGCTGCGGTGGTGACAACACGAACAACAACGGCGACTAGCACCCACACCTGGGCGCAGCTCGCTGCATGAGGCGGTCACCTTCGGGTGACCGCCTTTTTTTTGGTTCATCCGGGGAGCGTGAGGAGGAGCCGCATCGAGCCGCACGGGTTCGTGGATGCGCCCGTGCGGCAAGCGACTGGTTGGCGTTACGGCGCGGGGACTGCGTTGTTGTCGAGCGCGATGAGCGACTGCGCGAGGGCGCGGCCGTTCATCGTTGCTTTGGTCTGCAACGTGATGGCGGTCTTGCACAAGATGATGCCCTCGAAGTGCGCGTTGGCGTGGATGGTGACCTTTCCGGCAACCTGCCAGAAGATGTTCTTCGCCTGCGCTTCACCGCTCAGCACCACGTTCGTGGCCGTCGAGAGATCGAGATCGTTCGAGATCTGGAAGATCCACACGTCGTTCGCCCCGCCTGCGAGGGTCACGGCCGTCGGGATCGTGACGGTGCTTCCCCAGGTATAGAGTCCGGGCGCGAGCACGAGCCCGCCGAGATCGCCGCTCGACAGGTTGAGGTGGTCGGGTGGATTCCGGCTGGCCGCGTCGTTGTAGGCGGTCTGCATGCTCAGAACGGCGCTCGTCAGGTTCGCGGGGGTCGGCGCTCCATAATTCGCGGCGTAGATCTTTCCGGGCGCGACCACCGAGTCGGACGTCGAGAACTGCGTGGACGGATCGGCGGCCTCCGAGAAGCCGGTGAGGAAGGTGGCGGCAGCCGGGCTGAGCCCGACGTTTCCGCCGGTGATCGCGGACCCCGTGACGTTCGTGACTCCGGTCTTCGCGAGGAGCACGTAGGCGCCGGCGGACGCGAGGTCGGTCGATGTGCCGATCGCGATGGGTGCTGGGCCTGCGCCCACGGGATTGGGTGGGTTGTAGACGGTCATATCGGGAGCCGACGTCGCGAGGTCGGCCTTCCCGAGGTCGGTGCTGCCCGCGGTGGAGAGGTCCGCGGTGGCACCCCCCCCCGTGTTGCAGGCGCTGCCGAAGAGAAGGGGTAGAAGTACGAAACAGGACGTGATCGCGCTACGCATTGGGCTCTCCTTGCATAAGAAATCCGGACGCCCACAGGATTGCGGGCGTCCGACTCAAGTGATTTCGCGTGCAGGAAGGGCCGCTTCGACGAGCGAAGGGCAGGAACGACGCTTCAGTGCAGACCTACAGGTTGGGGACGAAGCACGGCTTGGCAAGAGGCCATTTCTGGACGATTGGGCGTTTTCGTCCACTAGCATCTACGCCACGCACTCCCGGTGGCATCGCAAGAAGCGCTCGAGCATCGTCGCGTCGTTGCCGGTGTAGCCGATGCTGAGGCGCAAGAGGCCGGCCGTGAGGCCCATGCGGGTGCGCTCGACCTCGGGGATCTCGCTCGAGGTGCTGCTCGCCGGGATGCTCATGAGCGTGCGCGAGAAGCCGAGCGAGACCGCGTAGAGCCCGAAGCGCTCCTCCTGGAGCCGGCTCGCGAGCTTCATCGCGGCGGCCATGCTGCCGCAGTCGACCGTCACCATGCCACCCGAGCCGTAGCCGGGGTTCGCGAGCGACCTCAACACGGCGCGGTGCGGGTGATCTTCGAGGCCAGGATAGATGACGCGCACGCCGGCGTCCTTGGCGGCGCGGCTGAAGCGCTCGGCCGCTTGCGAGTGGGCGACCATGCGCAGCGCGAGGTGATCGAGCCGGAGGTAGAGCTCGTGCGCGATGCGCGGATCCATGACGGGACCGTTGAGCATGACGGCGCCGTCGTTCACGTCGATGAGGCTGTCGACGAACGCGCGCGACGAGACGATCGCGCCGGCGATGAGATCGCTGCCGCCCGAGATGTACTTCGTGCAGGAGTAGACGACGACGTCGGCGCCGAAGCGCGCGGGGCTGATGAGGAGCGGCGTGAACGTGTTGTCGACGACGAGCTTGGCGCCGCATGCGTGCGCGATGCGCGACATCTGCGCGAGATCGGCGACGGCGAGCAGCGGGTTGCTCATCGCCTCGGTGTAAAGGACGCGCGTGTCGGGACGCATGGCGCGCTCGATCGCGCCCAGATCGTCGGGATCGACGAACGTGACCTCGATGCCGCGACGACGCAAAAGGCCCGAGAACAGCGCGTAGGTGCCGCCGTAGACGACGCGCGAGCTGACGAGGTGCCCGCCTTCGGGCATGAGCTGCTCGATGGTGCAGGCGATGGCCGCCATCCCGCTCGCAACGCCGAGGCCAGCCTCCATGCCCTCCATCGCCGCGAGCTTCTTGCCGAACGCGTTGACGGTCGGGTTGGAGTGGCGACTGTAGAGGTAGCAGCCTGCAATCTCGCCACGGAATGCCCGATCCATGTCGGCGGGATCGAGGAAGGTCGAGGTCGCGGCCACGTCGATGACGGGCACGACGCCTCCTTGCTCCCCGAAGTCTTGGATGTCGCGTAGCGCCTGCAGCTTGTCGTCGCTCATGCGCGTGAGCCTAGTCGACGCGCGCCGCGTCTTCCAGCAGCCCATGGCTTCGAGCGGCCAGGCCGTCTCGCCGGGCATGCGCGCATCGCGCTCACTCCGGGAGGACGCGACCGTCGGGCCCGATTCTCCGCGCCCGCTGCGCTGCGAAGTCGCTCAGGTGAAGCACCGGTCGCTCGGGAGGTGAAAGAGACAGGACATAGCCGACGATCAGCCAGCGTTCATGCTCGCTCAGGCGAGTCTGCTGCAAGGTCGTCGACTGCGCGTGCATGGGAGTGCCATTCAGGCCACCAAAGAGGCTGCGATAGATATCACCCGGCTCGTGGCCATTCTTGAAGAGCCATTTGTATGTCAGATCCATGGGACGGATTGGATCTCCCCAATCATTCTTCATGCCGCGCGCCGATTCGCCATTGCCACGGCCGTCGGCGCCGTGACACCACTGACAGAGCATCACGTGCGAGAACTTTTCTCCGTCGCACGCATAGGAGGGGTCGGGCAGTCGGCTGCACGGATGAGGATCCCCGATCGGATGGGACGAGAGCTCGGTGACCTCGGGTGGCACAGGAGAGATCTGCAGGCGCACTGGCACTTCATGCTTTCGCCAGGCGTCGATGAACCTCGGCGAGAACACGACGAGGTAGCGTGAGACGTCGCCGATCTCTCGGTCCGTGAGGAACTGGCCCCACGCGGGCATCGTCGTCCCTGGAATACCCGCTCGAACACTCCGCTCGATGTCCGTCATCGTCGGCAGCTCTCCATAGGCCGTCGAGCGAAACTCGTAGGTCGCCTGCCGGAAGTCACGCGGCTTGACGTCGAAGCCCTCGGCGAGGAATCCGTCTCCGCCTCCTGCCTCCCCGTGGCAATCGACGCACTCCTTGAAGTACACGCCCTCGCCGCGCTTCACGCGGTCCGAGTCGGGCAGGTCGGGAGGTATCTCGACGTGCGATGCGCTGGCGGGGGCCGCGCTCCGCGCGACGGCTCCATCAACTCCCAGCTCGGACGCATTGCGAAGGTGATCCGCGTAGCCAACGCGCGAAAGGGCGGAGGCCGGCATCCGCTGATTGGCCCAGTTGCCCTCGGCCGCGAAGCCCCGCCCGAATCGGTCGTACATCTGGAAGAAATCGACGGCCTTGCAGTCGGTCAAGATCATGGCCAGCTCGTGACGGAGCCGCTCGAACGAATAGTTGAAGGCAATCCCCTGGCCTGCAGCGAGCGCTACTCGCTGGAGCGCCACGTCGACGGCCGAGTCGATGTGCAGGAGATACCTGTAGTAGGGACTGCCGTTGCCTCCTCCGTACGTGAGGAAATCGACCCACGGCGACATGGCGCTCGGACCTATCTCGACGAGCCGATCTTTGACGTTGATCCCGTAGACACCACCGTACTTCTCGAAGAAATCGGGGAACATCGTGTCGGTCCAACGATGCTCGCCCACCACGTGACCAATGAAGTAGCCGAAGCTGTGAAGCGTGTCCTGCTCCCAGTGCGAGCCGGGAGCCCAGTGAAAGAGCACGCCACCCTTGGGGCCCTTCCAGCCTGTGCCCCCGTAGGCCTCGACGACATGCTCGTTGACCTTGTTATTCAGAGACCAGAAGACGAAGTCCAGCCAGCGTGGATCGTTCGGAAGGAGCGTCAGCGCATCATCGCGAAGATCCGCGTCGCGATTGTAGCTCGTGCGCACACCTCGACACCGGCCTTGCCATTGGGTGTCTGTCCAGGCGGCAGATCCGACATGTGGCTTGACCACATATCCCGTCTCCATCGGGAGCGCGTGAATGCTCGACGCCGATGCCGTTGGATATGGAAGATAGCTTCCGGACAGAACGCCAAAATCAGGTGCTCTACCGATCACGGTCTTGCTGAGATCGACCAAGGGCGGTTCGGACGTGTGCGTGTCGCCGGAACACGAAAGCAAGAAGCTCACAGCCAGGATGCCCGCAAGCCTCGTCGCGGATGCAGCTCCGCATCGCCCATGTCCACGCGCGACTCGTAGTCCAGTCAGTCTCATGGCCCGCGCGCCGATAGAGTCTTTCTTTCGTATTTCAGGATGTGCTGCAACGCGATCAAATGCGGTCATTTCGACTCTCGGTTCCTTGTCAGACGGAATGCCAGTACCCGAGGGTCGCGCACGGCTTCGCGACAGCTACCCTGACAAAAGGGTTACGACCGCGAACCGCGCTCGGGCGCATCCGCGAAGCCAGCGACGCTTCTTGCCTTCGAGACGCCCGCCCTTTCGAGCTCGACTTCCGCGTGAAGTCCCTCGAGGTCGCGGTGGATGAACGCTTCGGCGACGCGGAGACCTCCGCATCGATACATGACTGTGCATTTCCTCGCGTCGAGTTGCCCCTCCACCTCCGCCGTGTCCCATTTTTCCGCGTGTCCGACGTACGCGAGACCCAGATCGTATTGCTCGGTCCAGAAAAACGGGACCGCCGCGAAGCGTTCTCGCTGGCCAAGGATGTTGCGCGCAGCCGTCTGGCCCTGGCGCTCGGCCACCACCCAATGCTCGACGCGGATGTGCTGGCCGCTCAGCGGATCCGGCCAGCGCGCGATGTCACCGGCTGCGAAGATGCCGGGGACGCTCGTTTCCAGGTACTCGTTCACGACGACACCGCGATCAATGGTGAGCCCAGCATGCTCGGCCAGCGAGAGGGACGGCTTCACGCCGATGCCAATGACCACGAAGTCGGCCGCTAGCACCTCGCCGCTTTTCAACGTGACGCTCTGCGCGTCGATCGAGGCCACGGTGGCGCCGAAGTGAAACGTCACGCCATGCTGCTCGTGAAGCGTGCGAAGGAAGTCCCCGACCTCGGCTCCGAGGATGCGCTCCATCGGCCGTGCATCTTCGCGCGCGACCACGTGCACCTCCACGTTCCGCGCTCGGAGCGACGCGGCGACCTCGAGACCAATGAAGCTCGCGCCGATGACCACGGCGCGCCGCGAAGCCCTGGCCTCACCGACGATCGCGTGGCTGTCGGCGGACGTGCGTAGATAGTGCACGTGCGGAAGTGTCGCTCCGGGCACGTCGAGGCGTACCGGCGCAGCACCGGTGGCGAGAAGAAGCGCACCAAACGAATGGCGAGTCCCGTCCAGGAGCCCCACGTGGCGATGCGCGCAATCGATCGACGTGATGCGGGCGTCGAGCTTGAGATCGATGCCGTGGTCTCGATAGAAGTCGAGCGATCGGAGAGGGTTCGACGAGTCGGCTGCGGCGCCCGAGAGGAATCCCTTCGAGAGATTGGGGCGGTCGCATGGAAGGGCCGTATCGGCGCTAAACATCGTGATGCGACCCGCGTACCCTTCACGGCGGAGCAGCTCTGCAGCGGCATTGCCGGCCCCGCCGCCACCCACGATGACCACGGATTCCGGCAGAGTGGGTGCCGAGACGGGCTTGCGCTGAAGGGTCGCAAGCTTCTCCCGGGCAAAGATCTTTCCGTCGCGCTCGTCCGTGCGCCAGCGCGACACCGGGTCGAGCGCGGGCGCCCGAAGCGCCTCGCCGGTGCGCAGATCGAAGCAGGCGTGATGCCATGGGCAACGAACCGTGCCGTTCACGATGATTCCCTCGGCGAGTGGCGCTCCGTAGTGAGTGCAAACGCTGCCGATCGCGAAGACCTCCTCACCACAACGTGCGAGCAGCACCGGCTCGCCACCGATGTGACCGGCGATCATACCGCCGTCCGCCAGCTGCGCCGCGTCGACGCCCTGCTCGAGATCGGGCCCCTTTGCCTCTTTCGCGTCCGCGCTCATCGCGCTCCCTTCGCCAGCTTCGTCAGCGCCGATCCCTTGTGCATCGCGATGTGGTCCGTCGTGTCGCTCTTGATCTCATACTGGGGCTCCGCTTTGCTCGCGTGCACGGTGTATCCCTTGAACTCGAGCTCCGAAGTCACGACGCGGGTGATGGTGCCGCGGACGCGACCTGCCTCCGAGTTCCACGAGACGTGGTCGCCGTGCTTGAGACTTTTTGTCGGCATGGTTTCTGCTCCCTTGTTATTTCGAAGATGCGTCATGTCGGCTGCACATCACGCGCCATCGCCACACCGGAGCTCGCAGATGCCTTTCATTCGCCGATCGTCGACTCTCGTACG